>NZ_JUNW01000032.1:0-223 GCF_001075675.1 Streptococcus oralis | reverse complement strand
GCCTGTGCTGGTTGCGTTAGTGCTGGTTGGAACTACTTCTTTCACCACCGCTTGGTACTTAACGGTAACAGGAGTACCGTTGGCATCCACTCGAGTCAATTCAAGTTCTGGTGTTTCACCCTTGAACTGTTTGTCTGGGGTGAAAGTTACCTTGCCGTCTGCGTCCACTTCGAACTTACCAACATTTGGTACTTCTTTCACAGTTGTACCATTGTCAAATAGT
>NZ_JUNW01000031.1:0-2132 GCF_001075675.1 Streptococcus oralis | reverse complement strand
GAGTTTAGCTGATACACCTGCACTCAAGTAGATGTATGGAAGATTTGTTGCTTCGTCTTGCGCTTTGAAGAAAGCTGCCGCTTCTTCACGAGTATGCACGATTTCACCATCGCCAAAGCCTTCAACGTATTTGACGTTTACTGGAACTTCCACTTTCAAAACGTCGATGTTAAAGCGTGGGTCTGAGAAGACCTTCATAGCACCGATAACCTTGTGTGGTTTTACTTTGGCGTATTCTGCAGAACCTGCATCAGCTATTTTTTCATCGTAAGCGAGGATTTCAAGGAAGAACGGAATGTCTTCCGCCACACACTCAGAACCGATGCGTTCGATGTAAGCTTGTTTTTGTTGGTTGAGTTCGTCAGAGCTGTCTACATCGTAGTAAAGCAAGAATTTGACAGCATCAGCGCCTTGTTCCTTGATACGTTTGGCAGACCAAACATCCAAGCAGTCAGGCAAGCGTTTAGTGCTAGTTGTGTCATAACCCGTTTTCTCATAAGCAAGGAGAAGACCAGCATTGGCATCAAGCGCTTTTGTAGCTGGAAGACCATACTCTGGGTCAAGAAGCATAGAGGATGCGTATTTAGTCAATTCATCTGCTACCAATACTTTGAGTTCTTCCATTTGAGCCACTGTTGGCTCTTCTGCTTGGTATTGAGCCATGAGGCGTTTCAAAGCACCACGTTGGTCAAAGGCAAGAGCTGAGATAATGCCGTTCTCGTCAGAGAGTTTTTGCAAGCAAGCTACTTTATTGGGACTTAATTGTAATTTACTCATAGACACTTCCTTATTTTTGATATTCATGAATGATCACACCTTGCACCACACGGTTTACGGTACCAGTAGGAGACGGCGTATCTGGTTTATTTTCTACCTTGAGCGAAGTCAAAAGGGCAAAGAGTTGGGCATATACGATGTAAGGGAAGACACGGTAAATATCGTTCAAGACACCACCACAGCCAAGGGCCACTTCTTTGACATTTTCAAGACCAAAGGCTTGATCACTCAAGAGCACAACACGACGAGCAATCTGGTCACCAGCCACTTCACGAACCAAGTCCAAATCGTACTTGCGAGTGTAGTCTGTCGTTGTACCAAATACCAAAACAACTGTATCTTCGTTGATCAATGATTTTGGACCGTGACGGAAGCCAACTGGGCTTTCATACATGGTCGCCACTTGACCAGCTGTTAATTCCAAAATCTTGAGCTGAGCTTCATGAGCAAGTCCAAAGAAAGGACCAGCGCCCAGGTAGATAACGCGGTTAAAGTCAAGGTCAACCAGCTCTTTAACATCTGCTGCATTGTCTAGAACTTTGCGGGCAAGGCTAGACACAACTTCAAAACGTTCAGTTTTCACAGCAAATTCTGTAGGATCAAAAACCAAGAGAGCTGTTAGCATCATAGACGTAAAGCTAGAAGTCATGGCAAATCCAGCGTCATTAGAAGCAGCTGGTTGCAAGAGCAAAAGATTGCGGTCATCGCCATGAGCCTGAAGAGCCAATTTCCCTTCTGCTGCACATGTAATGGTCACTTGATAGAGGTCATCCACCAAGGCCTTAGCCAAATCAACCGTCGCCACACTTTCAGGCGAATTCCCACTACGAGCAAAGGATACAAGGACAGTCGCCACATCTTTTTTCAAATAAGTTTTTGGATTGGCAACAATATCAGTTGTCGCAATGGCATTGAAATTCCATTTGCGTTCGTCATAGACTTCCTTAAAGTATGGTACCAAGGTATCTCCCACATAAGCAGAAGTACCAGCACCCGTCAAGATAACCTTGATATAGTCATGTTTATCAGCGATACCTTGCAGAAAGACTGCAATTTCTTCCCGTTTCGCTTGATAGGTTTCAAAAGCTTCTTTCCATACATCAGGCTGTTGGTAGATTTCACGAGTCGTGATTTCTGCACCCAGTTCAAGTAATTCTTCTTTTGTGTAATTTAGCATAGAGTTCCTCTAATCTATTATTGTTTCATTCCTATTGAAAATATGGGAATGGGAGTGACTCCCATTCCCATGTATATTTTATACAAGCTGTTCTAACGATTTTCACGTTGTCACATCGTATACTCAATGAAAATCAAAGAGCAAACTAGGAAGCTAGCCGCAGGCTGTACTTGAGTAC
>NZ_JUNW01000003.1:0-142713 GCF_001075675.1 Streptococcus oralis | reverse complement strand
GCGGTAAGGCAAGGGACTTTGACTCCCTCATGCGTTGGTTCGAATCCAGCTACCCCAGTTCTTAGGTAATAAATTCAAGATAAAAAGAAAAATATCTTAGGGTATTTTATTTTTATAATTGAAAGACGTGAACGATATGAACATGTCTTTGCGGGTGCTTAGGAAAAAAATTATAAGTATGTCAAGTTTGGAAAAACTTGATTGTTGGAGGATTTTTTAGATGAACGAATTTGAAGATTTGCTAAATAGCGTTAGCCAAGTTGAGCCTGGTGATGTTGTTAGTGCTGAAGTATTGACAGTTGATGCGACTCAAGCTAACGTTGCAATCTCTGGGACTGGTGTTGAAGGTGTCTTGACTCTTCGCGAATTGACAAACGATCGCGATGCAGATATCAATGACTTTGTGAAAGTAGGAGAAGTATTGGATGTTCTTGTACTTCGTCAAGTAGTTGGTAAAGATACTGATACAGTTACATACCTTGTATCTAAAAAACGCCTTGAAGCTCGCAAAGCATGGGACAAACTTGTAGGACGCGAAGAAGAAGTTGTTACTGTTAAAGGAACTCGTGCCGTTAAAGGTGGACTTGCAGTAGAATTTGAAGGTGTTCGTGGATTTATCCCAGCTTCAATGTTGGATACTCGTTTCGTACGTAACACTGAGCGTTTCGTAGGCCAAGAATTTGATGCTAAAATCAAAGAAGTTGATCCTAAAGAAAACCGTTTTATCCTTTCACGTCGTGAAGTTGTTGAAGCAGCTACTGCAGCAGCTCGTGCTGAAGTATTCGGTAAATTGGCTGTTGGTGATGTCGTAACTGGTAAAGTTGCTCGTATCACTAGCTTTGGTGCTTTCATCGACCTTGGTGGAGTTGATGGATTGGTTCACTTGACTGAATTGTCACACGAACGTAACGTATCACCTAAATCAGTTGTAACTGTTGGTGAAGAAATCGAAGTGAAGATCCTTGATCTTAACGAAGAAGAAGGACGCGTATCACTTTCACTTAAAGCAACAACACCTGGACCATGGGATGGCGTTGAGCAAAAATTGGCTAAAGGTGATGTAGTAGAAGGAACAGTTAAACGTTTGACTGACTTCGGTGCATTTGTTGAAGTATTGCCAGGTATCGATGGACTTGTTCATGTATCACAAATTTCACACAAACGTATCGAAAATCCAAAAGAAGCTCTTACTGTTGGTCAAGAAGTTACTGTTAAAGTACTTGATGTTAACGCTGACGCAGAACGCGTATCTCTTTCTATCAAAGCTCTTGAAGAACGTCCAGCTCAAGAAGAAGGACAAAAAGAAGAAAAACGTGCTGCTCGTCCACGTCGTCCAAAACGTCAAGAAAAACGTGATTTCGAACTTCCAGAAACACAAACAGGATTCTCAATGGCTGATTTGTTCGGTGATATCGAACTTTAATCAAATTGATAATCACAAAATCCTTTGTTTAAAACAAGGGATTTTTCTTTTGTCTCTTTCTCATTTTTGATATAATAGTTCTATGTTAGATTCAGAAAAACAATCACAATATCAATTTTTAAATGAGGAACTCTCTTATTTACTTGAAGGTGAGAGCAATGTTCTTGCCAATCTTTCGAATGCTAGTGCCCTCCTAAAATCTCGCTTTCCCAATACTGTATTTGCAGGATTTTATCTGTTTGATGGTAGCGAGTTGGTTTTAGGGCCTTTTCAGGGTGGTGTTTCTTGTATTCGCATTCCGCTTGGGAAAGGCGTTTGTGGAGAAGCTGCTGAGTTTCAAGAGACTGTTTTAGTTGGGGATGTGAGCACCTATCCAAACTACATTTCTTGTGATAGTATGGCCAAGAGTGAAATCGTGGTTCCCATGCTCAAGAATGGTCGATTGCTGGGTGTCTTAGACCTAGATTCTTCACTTATTGATGATTACAATGCCATTGACCGTGATTACTTGGAACAATTTGTCGCTATTTTGCTTGAGAAGACAGAATGGGACTTTACGATGTTTGAGGAGAAAGCCTAATGTATCAAGCACTTTATCGAAAATATAGAAGCCAGACTTTTTCACAACTGGTAGGTCAAGAGGTTGTGGCTAAAACCCTAAAACAAGCAGTTGAGCAGGAAAAGATTAGTCACGCTTATCTTTTCTCGGGCCCTCGTGGGACTGGGAAGACCAGTGTAGCCAAGATTTTTGCCAAGGCTATGAACTGTCCGAATCAAGTGGACGGAGAACCATGTAATAACTGCTATATCTGTCAGGCTGTGACAGAAGGTAGCTTAGAAGATGTTATCGAAATGGATGCAGCTTCGAATAACGGAGTTGATGAAATCCGAGAAATTCGTGATAAATCCACCTATGCACCTAGTTTGGCACGTTATAAGGTCTATATCATAGACGAGGTTCATATGCTATCTACAGGAGCTTTTAATGCGCTTTTAAAGACGCTAGAAGAACCAACTCAAAATGTTGTCTTTATCTTGGCGACCACTGAATTGCACAAGATTCCAGCAACTATTTTATCGCGTGTCCAACGTTTTGAGTTTAAATCGATTCGAACTCAAGATATCACGGCACATATTCATCATATTTTAGAAAAAGAAAATATTAGTTCTGAACCAGAGGCTGTGGAAATCATTGCTAGACGGGCTGAAGGTGGGATGCGGGATGCCTTGTCTATTCTGGACCAAGCCTTGAGTTTGACGCAAGGGAATGCTTTAACGACAGCTATTTCTGAGGAGATTACAGGCACTATTAGTCTATCAGCTCTAGATGACTATGTGGCCGCTTTGGCCCAACAGGATGTCCCCAAAGCACTCGATTCTTTGAATCTTTTGTTTGAAAATGGCAAGAGCATGACTCGTTTTGTGACGGATCTCTTGCAGTATTTGCGGGATCTACTGGTTGTTCAGACAGGTGGTGAAAATACTCATCATAGTCCAGTTTTTATGGACAATCTAGCTCTTTCTCAGGAAAGTCTCTTTGAAATGATTCGAATAGCGACTGTGAGCTTGGCAGATATGAAAGCAAGCCTACAACCTAAGATTTATGCTGAGATGATGACTATTCGTTTAGCGGAGATTAAGCCTGAACCAGTGCTTTCAGAAGCTGTCGAAAGTGAGATTTCTGCACTGAGACAGGAAGTAGCTCGTCTTAAACAAGAACTTGCCAATGTTGAAACGGTGCCTAAACAAGTGGCGCCAGTTCCTAGTCGTCCAGCAACTTCCAAGACAGTCTATCGAGTAGACCGTAATAAAGTTCAGGCTATCCTACAAGAAGCTGTTGAAAATCCTGAATTGGCACGGCAAAACTTGATTCGCCTCCAGAATGCATGGGGAGAAGTGATCGAAAGCTTAGCTGGTCCTGATAAGGCTCTGCTTGTTGGTTCTCAACCAGTTGCGGCAAACGAACACCATGCTATTTTAGCCTTTGAGTCTAATTTCAATGCAGGGCAAACCATGAAACGGGATAACCTCAATACCATGTTTGGCAATATTCTCAGCCAGGCGGCTGGATTTTCACCTGAAATCCTGGCAATTTCCCTAGAGGAATGGAAAGAGATTCGTGCAGCATTTTCAGCTAGAAACAAGTCTTCTCAATCAGATCAAGAGATAGAAGAAGAAAGCCTGATTCCAGAGGGATTTGAATTTCTGGCTGATAAAGTCATGGTCGAAGAAGACTAAAAGTGGATTTCATGGTACAATAATCCTATGACTAGACAACAATTTATCGTGATAGCACTATTTACCGCTGCTGAGACTTATTTTTTTAATGAAGCTTGGATGACTGGTCGCTATTTCATGGCAGCCTTTTGGGCCATTCTACTTTTTCGAAATTTTAGGTTAAGTTATGTAATGGGGAAAATAGTAGATGCCATTGATCAGTACTTAAACCGCAAGGATTAGTCACTAGCTTCTAAACAAAATCAAAGCCTTTTAGGCTTTTTTTTGTTATACTAGTAGAGTATATTTATGGACCTTTTCTTGTATTTTTAGAGAAATGTAAGTGATTTCTTTAAGGATAAAGGAAGTAGGCCAGAAAAAGAAAGGAACTATCATGTCAGTATTAGAGATCAAAGATCTTCACGTTGAGATTGAAGGAAAAGAAATTTTGAAAGGAGTCAATCTGACTCTGAAAACAGGAGAAATCGCAGCTATCATGGGACCAAATGGTACAGGTAAATCAACTCTTTCTGCAGCTATTATGGGGAACCCTAACTATGAAGTTACCAAAGGGGAGGTCTTGTTTGATGGCGTAAACATCCTTGAATTGGAAGTGGACGAGCGTGCGCGTATGGGACTTTTCCTGGCTATGCAATACCCATCTGAAATTCCTGGAATCACCAACGCTGAATTTCTTCGTGCAGCCATGAATGCTGGTAAAGAAGATGATGAAAAGATTTCAGTTCGTGAGTTCATCACTAAACTAGACGAGAAAATGGAATTGCTCAACATGAAAGAAGAAATGGCAGAGCGTTACCTCAACGAAGGTTTCTCAGGTGGTGAGAAAAAACGTAATGAAATTCTTCAACTCTTGATGTTGGAACCAACATTTGCCCTTTTGGATGAGATTGACTCTGGTCTTGATATTGACGCACTTAAAGTTGTATCGAAAGGTGTCAATGCCATGCGTGGTGAAGGCTTTGGTGCTATGATTATCACTCACTACCAACGTCTTTTGAATTACATCACACCAGACGTGGTCCACGTGATGATGGAAGGTCGTGTTGTCCTTTCTGGTGGTCCAGAATTGGCTGCCCGTTTGGAACGTGAAGGATACGCAAAACTAGCTGAAGAACTTGGCTACGACTACAAGGAAGAATTGTAATTCCCTCGTATCTTTTAGGAGAAGTAAATGACTAAAGAGAATATTAAACTTTTTTCAGAAATGCACGCTGAACCAAGCTGGTTGGCTGACCTCCGTCAAAAAGCTTTTGATAAGATTGAGAGTTTAGAGTTACCAGTTATCGAGCGTGTGAAATTTCACCGTTGGAATCTGGGAGATGGAACCATTACAGAAAGTGAACCGTCAGCAAATGTTCCTGACTTCACTGCTCTAGATAATCACTTGAAATTGGTGCAAGTAGGAACGCAGACTGTTTTTGAACAAACTCCAGTTGAATTGGCTGAACAAGGTGTTGTCTTTACAGACTTCCACTCAGCTTTAGAACAAATTCCAGAGCTTATTGAGGAATTCTTCATGTCATCTGTTAAGTATGACGATGACAAGTTAGCAGCCTACCATACAGCTTACTTTAACAGTGGTGCTGTTCTCTACATTCCTGATAATGTTGAAATTACAGAACCAATTGAAGGTATTTTCTACCAAGATAGCGATAGTGATGTACCGTTTAATAAGCATATTATGATTATCGCTGGTAAAAACAGCAAGATTAGTTATCTGGAGCGTTTAGAGTCACGAGGTGGAGGTAGTGCAAAAGCAACTGCCAATATCACAGTGGAAGTGATTGCTCGTTCTGGTGCGCAAGTGAAATTTGCGGCCATTGACCGTTTAGGTGAAAATGTCACTGCCTACATTAGCCGTCGTGGTAAACTAGGCAATGATGCAAGCATTGACTGGGCGATTGGTGTCATGAACGAAGGAAATGTCGTTGCAGACTTTGATAGCGATTTGCTTGGAAATGGTAGCCATGCGGATCTTAAGGTTGTAGCTCTTTCAAGTGGTCGTCAGGTGCAAGGGATTGACACTCGCGTAACCAACTATGGTTGCAACTCTATTGGAAATATCCTCCAACATGGGGTTATTCTTGAGAAAGCAACTTTGACCTTCAACGGTATCGGTCACATCATCAAGGGAGCTAAAGGAGCAGATGCCCAACAAGAAAGTCGAGTTCTCATGCTTTCAGACCAGGCGCGTTCAGATGCCAACCCAATTCTTTTGATTGATGAAAATGATGTTACTGCAGGACACGCGGCGTCTATCGGTCAGGTAGATCCAGAAGACATGTACTACCTCATGAGCCGTGGCTTGGACAAGGCAACTGCAGAACGTTTGGTTGTTCGTGGTTTCCTTGGATCCGTTATCGTAGAGATTCCAGTCAAGGAAGTTCGTGATGAAATGATTGCAACCATCGAAGAAAAATTGTCAAAACGCTAAGGGGAAGCCTATGTTAGATGTAGAAGCGATTCGCAAGGATTTTCCAATTTTAGACCAGATTGTCAACGATGAACCTCTGGTCTATCTGGACAATGCTGCGACGACACAAAAACCACTAGCAGTTCTTGAAACAATCAATCGCTATTATGAGCAGGAAAATGCCAATGTTCACCGTGGTGTTCATACCTTGGCGGAGCGAGCAACAGCTTCTTATGAAGCTGCTCGTGAAACCATTCGTAAGTTTATCAATGCAGGATCTACAAAGGAAGTACTCTTTACCAGAGGAACGACGACCAGTCTTAACTGGGTGGCACGTTATGCTGAAGAAGTGTTGACTGAGGGAGACCAGGTCTTGATTTCTGTCATGGAACATCATTCCAATATCATTCCTTGGCAGGAGGCCTGCCGCAAGACTGGGGCAGAGCTTGTCTATGTCTATCTTAAGGATGGAGCTCTGGATATGGCTGACTTGCAGGTAAAATTAACTGACAAGGTCAAGTTTGTTTCGCTAGCTCACGCTTCAAATGTTCTGGGTGTGGTCAATCCCATCAAAGAAATTACTCAGATAGCCCACAAAGTTGGAGCCATCATGGTGGTGGATGGCGCTCAGTCTACGCCTCATATGAATATTGATGTACAGGGCTTGGACGTGGACTTCTTTGCCTTTTCAGGTCATAAGATGGCTGGTCCAACTGGTATTGGTGTCCTTTACGGTAAAGAAAAGTATCTGGAACAAATGTCTCCAGTTGAATTTGGTGGCGAGATGATTGATTTCGTCTATGAGCAATCTGCTAGTTGGAAGGAATTACCTTGGAAATTTGAGGCTGGAACGCCAAATATGGCAGGTGCTATCGGACTTGCTGCAGCAGTGGATTATCTGGAAAAGATTGGTATGGATGCCATTGAATCTCATGAACAGGAATTGATTGCATACGTCTTTCCAAAATTGCAGGAAATTGAAGGGTTAACCATTTATGGTTCGCAAGACCTGGCTCAACGTTCAGGTGTCATTGCCTTTAACCTAGGAGATCTTCATCCCCATGACCTAGCTACAGCTTTAGATTATGAAGGAGTGGCTGTTCGAGCAGGTCACCACTGTGCGCAACCCTTGCTTCAGTATTTGGATGTCCCAGCAACAGCTCGCGCAAGTTTTTATATCTACAATACCAAGGCAGATTGCGACAAGTTGGTCGATGCCCTACAAAAGACAAAGGAGTTTTTCAATGGCACTTTCTAAACTAGATAGCCTTTATATGGCAGTGGTGGCAGACCATTCGAAAAATCCACATCACCAAGGGAAGCTGGAAGATGCTGAGCAAATCAGTCTCAATAATCCAACCTGTGGGGATGTCATCAACCTCTCTGTCAAGTTTGATGCAGAGGACCGTTTGGAGGATATCGCTTTTCTAAACTCAGGATGTACGATTTCAACTGCCTCTGCTAGTATGATGACAGATGCCGTTTTAGGAAAAACCAAGCAAGAAATTTTAGAACTTGCAACCATCTTTTCTGAAATGGTTCAAGGTCAAAAGGATGACCGTCAAGACCAACTAGGTGATGCAGCTTTCTTATCAGGTGTTGCCAAATTCCCTCAACGAATCAAGTGTGCAACTCTAGCTTGGAATGCACTTAAGAAAACAATTGAAGATCAAGAAAAACAGTAAGACAAGTTTCTTTTGTCTTATGAATCAGTAGAAATGAAGAATGAAAGAAAGGATATTATGGCTGAAGAAAGAGTAGAACCAAAACCAATTGACCTTGGTGAATATAAATTTGGTTTCCATGACGATGTAGAGCCTGTCCTATCGACAGGAAAAGGATTGAACGAAGAAGTCATTCGCGAATTATCAGCTGCTAAGGGAGAACCTGAGTGGATGTTAGAATTCCGTTTGAAGTCTTATGAAACCTTCAAAAAAATGCCTATGCAAACCTGGGGAGCAGACTTGTCAGAGATTGACTTTGATGACTTGATCTATTACCAAAAACCATCTGATAAACCAGCCCGTTCTTGGGATGATGTACCTGAAAAGATTAAAGAAACCTTTGAACGTATCGGTATTCCAGAAGCTGAACGTGCTTATCTGGCAGGAGCTTCTGCCCAGTATGAGTCAGAAGTGGTTTACCATAATATGAAGGAAGAGTTCCAGAAATTGGGTATTATCTTTACAGATACGGATTCTGCCCTCAAGGAATACCCAGACTTGTTTAAACAATACTTTGCTAAGTTGGTACCACCGACTGATAACAAGTTGGCGGCCCTCAACTCAGCAGTATGGTCGGGTGGAACCTTTATCTACGTGCCAAAAGGTGTCAAGGTAGATATTCCACTTCAAACCTACTTCCGTATCAACAACGAAAATACAGGTCAGTTCGAACGTACCTTGATTATCGTTGATGAGGGAGCAAGCGTCCACTACGTAGAAGGATGTACAGCACCAACATATTCAAGTAATAGCCTGCACGCTGCTATTGTAGAAATTTTCGCTTTGGACGGAGCTTATATGCGTTATACAACCATCCAAAACTGGTCTGACAACGTTTATAACTTGGTAACAAAACGTGCCAAAGCCTTGAAAGATGCGACTGTTGAGTGGATTGATGGAAACTTGGGTGCTAAAACAACCATGAAATACCCGTCTGTTTACCTTGATGGAGAAGGAGCGCGTGGAACCATGCTCTCTATCGCCTTTGCCAATGCAGGGCAACACCAAGACACGGGGGCTAAGATGATCCACAACGCCCCACATACAAGCTCGTCTATCGTGTCTAAATCCATCGCTAAAGGCGGCGGAAAGGTGGACTACCGTGGACAAGTAACCTTTAACAAGAACTCTAAGAAATCTGTTTCCCACATCGAGTGTGATACCATTATCATGGATGACTTGTCAGCATCAGATACCATTCCGTTTAATGAAATTCACAACTCGCAAGTTGCTTTGGAACACGAGGCCAAGGTATCTAAGATTTCAGAGGAACAACTCTACTACCTCATGAGCCGAGGTTTGTCAGAATCTGAGGCAACCGAGATGATTGTCATGGGATTTGTGGAGCCCTTCACAAAAGAACTTCCAATGGAATACGCAGTTGAGCTAAACCGCTTGATTAGCTATGAAATGGAAGGGTCTGTTGGGTAAGAATATGCAGAATCTGAACAGAAATCCTTTCTGTTCAGAATTTTTTTCAAAAAAGAGTCTAATAAATATTCACAAAAGTGCTTTTATATGGTAAAATAAAACAATTACATTTAGTGGAGAAGAAGAATGAATATTTTTAGAACCAAGGATGTTAGTCTGAGACAGACAGAAATGCATCGCCATTTGAAATTGTGGGATTTGATTCTTCTAGGGATTGGTGCCATGGTGGGGACAGGAATTTTCACCATTACAGGAACAGCAGCGGCTACCCTAGCTGGTCCAGCACTAGTGATTTCCATTGTGATTTCTGCCCTGTGTGTTTCTTTATCAGCCCTCTTTTTCGCAGAATTTGCCTCTCGTGTGCCTGCAACTGGTGGTGCTTATAGTTATCTCTATGCGATTCTAGGAGAATTGCCAGCCTGGATTGCTGGTTGGTTGACCATCATGGAATTCATGACGGCTGTTTCAGGTGTGGCGTCTGGCTGGGCAGCTTACTTTAAGGGATTGCTCAGTAATTATGGTATCTCCATGCCGCAAGCCTTGAATGGAACCTTTAACCCTGAACAAGGTACCTATATCGATCTTATGCCTATTTTAGTACTGACTTTGGTAACGGGATTGGTTTTATTAAATTCCAGGGCAGCTTTGCGATTTAATTCGCTTTTAGTGGTCTTAAAATTCTCAGCTCTCGCCTTATTTATCCTAGTTGGTATTTGGTACATCAAGCCAGAAAATTGGACAAATTTTGCTCCATTTGGTTTTGGTCAACTATATGGTGGAAGTACTGGAATTATGGCGGGTGCATCTTTGATGTTCTTTGGTTTTCTCGGATTTGAGTCTATTTCCATGGCAGTTGATGAAATTCAAATTCCGCAAAAAAATATTCCTCGCGGAATTGTCCTTTCTCTGACAATCGTCACCATTCTCTATGCCTTGGTAACCTTAGTATTGACAGGGATTGTTCACTACAGTAAGCTCAATGTGGACGATGCAGTAGCATTTTCATTACGGAGTATTGGTATCAGCTGGGCGGCAAATTATGTTTCGCTTGTAGCCATTCTAACCCTGATAACCGTATGTATCTCCATGACTTACGCTTTGTCTCGGATGATTTATAGTTTAGCACGTGATGGACTTTTACCCCAAAGTTTCAAACAATTAAGCAAGACTAGTCGTGTTCCTAAAAATGCGACCCTCTTAACAGGAGTTGCTTCAGCCATTGCTGCAGGAGTGTTTCCTCTAGCCAGTATTGCAGCCTTCTTAAATATCTGTACGCTAGCTTATCTCATTTTGCTAGCCTACGGAATAATAAAACTCAGAAAGGATAAGGGTATGCCGAAAGAGGGAGAGTTTAAAACTCCCTTGGTACCACTTTTGCCAATTCTTTCCATTCTTATCTGTGTTTCCTTTATGCTTCAATATAGTTTAGATACCTGGATTGCCTTTAGCATCGCTCTTGTAGTTGGTCTAGTCATTTACTTTACTTACGGGTTCCGCCATTCAACCCTCGCAGAAGAAGAATAAAAGCTGGGAATTCCCAGCTTTTTTAATCTTTCACATAAGTGAATCCTTCACCCAGAATTTCATGAGCCTCAGTGATGGTGATAAAGGCTTGAGGATCAATTTTGTGAATCATATCTTTCATTTTAACGATTTCGTTTCGACCGACGATACAGTAGATAATTTTTAAATCCTTTTTGCTGTAGTAGCCTTGACCAGATATAAAGGTAACGCCACGTCCGAGTTCATCGTTAATCTCTTTGGCCAATTGATCAGGATATTGGGTAATAATCATAAATCCTTTACCAGCATAACCTCCTTCGCCGATCAAGTCGATAACACGAGCGATGATAAAGTCAAACAAGAGAGTATAGGTAACGAGACGGAGATCCTGGAAGATAATCAAAATCAACATTAGGATAAAAAAGTCAATCCCAAAAAGCAATTTACCAATCGAAATATTAGTGTATTTGTTGAGGATACGGGCAACGATATCAGAGCCACCAGTGGTTCCACCAGCATTAAAGATAATTCCTAAACCAACCCCCAGTAAGACTCCTGAGACTAAAGCGACAATGATGAGATCCCCTTGCAAGTCGATGTGCAAAGGAATGCGCTCAAAGATTGCTAGCCAAACGGAAAGTGAAATGGATCCTAGAAGGCTAGAGTAGAGGGTCTTAGGTCCAAATATTTTCCAAGCCAGGATAAATAAAGGGATATTAATTAAGAGGTTCATCAATGAGACAGGAATCTTAAAAAGATAGTAGGTAATCAAGGTAATACCTGTCGCCCCTCCCTCAAATAAATGATAAGGAACAACAAAGTAGGTAAGACCGAAGGCATAGATAGCAGCTCCAAGAATAATGGTGATAATCGGTTGAAGTTTTCGAATCATGGCTGTTCCTCACTTTTCTATAGATAAATTATACCAAAAATTCAGTTCTTTTCATCGGATCACTTATGATTTTTTATCATTTTTTTGATATAATAAAGGAGAAAATCCCAATCCTATCGAGAAGAATAGAAAGATTGAATTATGACACAAGTAAAAATTGTAACGGACTCTTCTGTTACTATCGAACCAGAAGTAGTTAAAGAATTAAATATCACTGTTGTCCCTCTATCAGTTATGATTGATAGTGTGCTTTATTCGGATGCAGATTTGAAAGAGGGAGAATTCCTTCATCTTATGCAACAAAGTAAGAATCTGCCTAAAACAAGCCAGCCCCCTGTGGGAGTGTTTGCTGAGGTCTTTGAAGAACTAGGTAAAGATGGCAGTCAAATTATCGCCATTCACATGTCCCATGCCTTGTCTGGAACTGTGGAAGCTGCTCGCCAAGGGGCCAGCCTCTCAACTGCTGATGTAACAGTTATTGATAGTTCTTTTACAGATCAAGCAATGAAGTTCCAAGTTGTTGAAGCCGCAAAACTTGCTAAAGAAGGTAAAGACTTAGAAACGATCTTAGCTCATGTAGAGGACGTCAAAAATCATACAGAACTCTATATCGGTGTTTCGACGCTAGAAAACTTAGTTAAGGGTGGTCGTATTGGACGTGTGACAGGATTACTAAGCTCACTCTTGAATATTCGTGTAGTAATGCAGATGAAAAACCACGAACTCCAACCAATCGCCAAAGGACGTGGAGCGAAAACTTTCAAAAAGTGGCTTGAGGAATTAACCAATACTCTTTCCCAAAAATCAGTTGCAGAAATTGGAATTTCCTATGCTGGAACGAACGAATGGGCGAATGAGATGAAGGCATTATTGCAACCTTATGTTGAGAAGCCAATCTCTGTATTGGAAACTGGCTCTATTATTCAAACTCATACTGGAGAGAATGCTTGGGCGATTCTAATTCGCTACAATTCCTAAAAAAATAGAGAAAAAATGGTCAAAATAGTGTTTTTGACTTGACCTATAGCCGATTTTAGGATATGATTATATTTGTTAATTAGAAATTATTTGGAGGATTTGTTAACATGGCAAACAAACAAGATTTGATCGCTAAAGTAGCAGAAGCTACAGAATTGACTAAGAAAGATTCAGCAGCAGCAGTTGACGCTGTATTTGCAGCAGTAACTGAATACCTTGCAGCTGGTGAAAAAGTTCAATTGATCGGTTTCGGTAACTTTGAAGTTCGTGAGCGTGCTGCACGTAAAGGTCGCAACCCACAAACTGGTAAAGAAATCAAAATCGCAGCTTCTAAAGTACCAGCATTCAAAGCTGGTAAAGCTCTTAAAGACGCTGTTAAATAATGAATTTTCAAAAAGCCTATTGTATCAAGCTTCATTGCTTGGTCGATAGGCTTTTTTTGTTTATTTGAAAAGTTGAGTTATGATTCTGTGCAAAAAGAAAAAGGTTCCCATGTTTGAGAACCTTCTTTTCATTAGTTTTTAGAAGCTGCTTGGAATTCAGGGTTTTTCCATGCTTCATCAATGATAGCTTGCAATTCTTTAGCAGATGCTTGCATTTTTTGAGTTTCAGCGTCGTTCAATGGAATGTTTACTGGACGAACAATACCGTGTGCACCAACAACAGCTGGTTGACCGATAAAGACGTTTTTAACACCGTATTGACCTTCTTGGAAGACTGAAAGTGGAAGTACTGCATTTTCGTCATCAAGAATTGCTTTTGTGATACGAGCAAGTGCTACTGCGATACCGTAGTATGTAGCTCCTTTTTTGTTAATGATTGTGTAAGCAGCGTCACGAACACCTTCGAACAATTCAATCAATTCAGCTTCTTGAACGTTTTGAGTGTCTTTAAGGAATTCCTCAAGGTTTACACCAGCGATGTTAGCATGTGACCAAACCGCAAACTCAGAATCTCCGTGTTCACCCATGATGTAGGCGTGAACGGAACGAGCATCAACATCCAATTTTTCAGCAAGTGCTTGACGGAAACGTGCTGAGTCAAGTGAAGTACCTGAACCGATAACACGTTCTTTAGGGAATCCAGAGAATTTCCAAGTTGAGTAAGTCAAAACGTCAACTGGGTTAGCTGCAACAAGGAAGATACCATCGAAACCTGATTCAACAACTTGTGTTACGATTGATTTGTTGATAGCCAAGTTTTTACCTACAAGGTCAAGGCGAGTTTCACCTGGTTTTTGAGGAGCACCTGCAGTGATAACAACAAGGTCAGCGTCTGCACAGTCAGAGTATTGAGCAGCGTAGATTTTTTTAGGTGAAGTGAAGGCAAGGGCGTGGCTAAGGTCAAGCGCATCACCAACAGCTTTTTCGTGTAATTGTGGAATTTCGATAATTCCAAGCTCTTGTGCAATTCCTTGGTTAACAAGTGCGAAAGCATAAGATGAACCTACGGCACCGTCACCAACAAGGATCACTTTTTTGTGTTGTTTAGTTGAAGTCATTATCTAAACATCTCCTTCATTTTTTTTAGGGGAATCCCCAGACAATTTCATTCTATCACTTTTGAAAAGCTTTGTCACGAATATTCTATTCGGTTATCGATGTAAACGTTTTAGTGGTTTCAGAAGGCTGAAATGAAGGACAAATTATGGTATAATATATCTAATTACTAATAGTGAAATGAGGCATTTATGAATGCAGGATAGAAATTTAGTGAATGTCAATCTGACAAAGGAGATGAAGACTAGCTTTATCGATTACGCCATGAGTGTTATCGTAGCGCGGGCTCTTCCTGATGTTCGAGACGGTTTAAAACCTGTTCACCGCCGTATTCTTTATGGAATGAATGAACTAGGTGTTACACCAGACAAACCTCATAAAAAATCAGCCCGTATTACAGGGGATGTTATGGGTAAATACCACCCGCACGGAGATTCCTCTATTTACGAAGCCATGGTTCGTATGGCCCAGTGGTGGAGCTACCGTTACATGCTTGTTGATGGGCATGGAAACTTTGGTTCTATGGACGGGGATGGTGCTGCCGCGCAACGGTACACTGAGGCACGTATGAGCAAGATTGCTCTGGAAATGCTTCGTGACATCAATAAAAACACAGTTGATTTCGTAGATAACTACGATGCTAACGAACGTGAACCCTTGGTTTTGCCTGCTCGTTTTCCAAACCTTTTGGTCAATGGAGCAACGGGTATCGCTGTTGGGATGGCAACCAATATTCCACCTCACAACTTGGGTGAAACCATTGATGCAGTGAAGTTGGTTATGGATAATCCTGAAGTGACGACTAAGGACTTGATGGAAGTCTTGCCTGGTCCAGATTTTCCGACTGGTGCTCTTGTTATGGGGAAATCAGGTATTCATAAGGCTTATGAGACTGGTAAAGGTTCCATTGTCCTTCGTTCTCGTACAGAGATTGAAACCACTAAGACGGGTCGTGAGCGTATCGTTGTAACGGAATTCCCTTATATGGTTAATAAAACCAAGGTACATGAGCATATTGTTCGCTTGGTTCAGGAAAAACGAATTGAGGGCATTACAGCCGTACGTGATGAGTCCAACCGTGAAGGCGTCCGCTTTGTAATCGAGGTTAAACGCGACGCGTCTGCCAACGTTATCCTTAACAACCTCTTCAAGATGACCCAGATGCAAACCAATTTTGGTTTCAACATGTTGGCGATTCAAAATGGTGTGCCAAAAATCTTGTCCCTTCGTCAAATTTTGGATGCTTATATCGAACACCAAAAAGAAGTGGTTGTTCGCCGTACTCGTTTTGACAAGGAAAAAGCCGAAGCGCGTGCGCACATCTTAGAAGGTCTTTTAATTGCACTTGACCATATCGATGAAGTGATTCGTATCATTCGTGCCAGTGAAACAGATGCGGAAGCGCAAGCTGAGTTGATGAGCAAGTTCAAGCTTTCTGAACGTCAAAGTCAAGCCATCCTTGATATGCGTCTTCGTCGTTTGACAGGATTGGAACGTGATAAGATTCAGTCTGAATATGATGAGTTGATTGCCTTGATTGCAGATTTGGCTGATATTCTTGCCAAACCTGAACGCGTGGCGCAAATTATCAAAGAGGAATTGGACGAAGTCAAACGCAAGTTTGGTGACAAGCGTCGTACGGAGTTGATGGTCGGAGAAGTCTTAACTCTTGAAGATGAAGATTTGATTGAAGAAACGGATGTCTTGATTACCCTTTCTAATAAGGGCTATATCAAACGTTTGGACCAAGGTGAATTCACTGCTCAAAAACGTGGTGGCCGTGGAGTTCAAGGTACGGGAGTTAAGGATGATGACTTTGTGCGTGAGTTGGTTTCAACCAGCACCCATGATCATCTGCTCTTCTTTACCAATAAAGGACGCGTATACCGACTAAAAGGTTATGAAATCCCTGAATACGGTCGTACTGCTAAGGGCTTGCCAGTTGTCAATCTATTGAAGTTGGACGAAGGTGAGAGTATTCAGACCATCATCAACGTTGAGTCTGAACGTAGTGATGACGCTTATCTCTTCTTTACAACTCGTCATGGTGTCGTGAAGAGAACCAGTGTCAAAGAGTTTGCTAACATTCGTCAAAATGGACTTAAAGCTTTGAATCTTAAGGATGAAGACGAATTGATTAATGTCTTGCTGACAGAAGAAGATATGGATATTATCATAGGTACCAAGTTTGGTTATGCCGTTCGCTTTAATCAATCAGCTGTTCGTGGCATGAGCCGTATCGCGACAGGTGTCCGAGGAGTCAATCTTCGTGAGGGTGACACAGTAGTTGGTGCTAGCGTGATTACAAACCAAGACGAAGTTCTTATCATCACTGAAAAAGGATATGGTAAACGTACACTAGCTACTGAATATCCTACTAAAGGCCGTGGTGGTAAAGGGATGAAAACTGCCAATGTTGCTGAGAAGAATGGTCCTCTGGCAGGTCTCCTCACTGTTAAGGGAGATGAAGACCTGATGATTATCACAGATACAGGTATCATGATCCGTACTAACGTTGCCAATATTTCACAAACTGGACGCTCAACTATGGGAGTTAAGGTGATGCGTCTAGATCAGGATGCTAAGATTGTGACCTTTACAACGGTTGCTGCGGCAGAAAAAGAAGAAGTTGGGACTGAAATTGAAACAGAAGGTGAAGTATAATGTCTCATAAAAAAACGAAAAATAAGAAGAATAAGCGCAGAAATCTATTTATTAATATTTTAGCAGGTTTCTTAATTCTTTTATCGCTAGCTTTAATTTTTAATTCAAAGATTCGCGATATCTTTTTGGTCTGGAATACCAATAAATACCAAGTCAATCAAGTCACTAAGGAAAATATAGATGAAAATCTAAAAACCGAAGGGAATTTTGATTTTGACTCTGTTAAGTCTATTTCATCCGAAGCTGTATTGGCTTCACAATGGGATGCTCAGAAACTTCCCGTTATTGGAGGTATTGCTATTCCCGAAGTGGAGATAAACTTACCGATTTTTAAAGGTTTGGATAATGTAAACTTGTTCTACGGAGCAGGGACCATGAAACCAGATCAAAAAATGGGAGAAGGGAACTATTCTCTAGCAAGTCACCATATCTTTACTGCTGAAAATGCCAGTCAAATGCTCTTCTCACCTTTGGTCAATGCCAAAGCGGGTATGAAAATTTATCTGACGGATAAGGATAAAGTTTATACTTATGAGATTACAGAAGTAAAACGTGTTACACCAGACCGTGTAGACGAAATCGATGATCGTATTGGTGTGCAGGAGATTACTTTGGTTACTTGTGTTGATTATAATGAGACCGAGCGTATAATCGTCAAAGGAATCTTCAAAGACTCAAAGGCTTATTCTGAGACTTCTGAGGATATTTTGAAGGCCTTTAATCAACCGTATAGACAACGATATTAATTATGAATGAACCAGTGAAGTGCTATTTCACTGGTTTTTTATATGAACAAATAGAATCAAAATAGTTCATATGAAAAAGGTTTGTAAGCCTTACGATATAGATTTTTAAGATAAATATTTTAGAAATTTACGGAAAACGCTTTCTAGAAAACAAGAATTATGTTATAATTATCACAAATAAAAGTTTAGGAGTTTTTTATGGTCTCTTCAGAATTTATTTCAAAGATTGAATTTGCTTGTAAGAAGAAAGAGAGTCTTTATAGCCAAAGTAAGTTTAAGTATGCGATTCGTTCCATGTTTGCAGGTGCCTTTTTAACATTTAGTACGGCTGCGGGTGCGGTTGGGGCTGACTTGATAAATAAAATTGCTCCAGGTAGTGGACGTTTCCTCTTCCCATTTGTTTTTGCTTGGGGATTGGCCTACATTGTTTTCTTGAATGCTGAGCTGGTAACTTCGAATATGATGTTTTTGACAGCTGGTAGTTTCTTGAAAAAAATCTCTTGGAGAAAAACAGCTGAGATTTTACTTTACTGTACCTTGTTCAACCTTATCGGAGCTTTGATAGCAGGTTGGGGCTTTGCCCACTCAGCAGCCTATGCAAATCTAACACATGATAGCTTCATTTCAGGGGTTGTAGAGATGAAGTTAGGTCGTTCCAATGAGTTAGTCTTACTTGAAGGTATTTTAGCCAATATCTTTGTAAACATTGCCATTCTTTCATTTGTTTTGGTGAAAGACGGTGGCGCCAAACTTTGGCTTGTTTTGTCAGCAATTTACATGTTTGTATTCTTAACAAACGAACACATTGCTGCGAACTTTGCTTCTTTTGCGATTGTTAAGTTTAGTGTTGCTGCTGATTCAATTGCTAACTTTGACATACCTAATATTCTTCGTCACTGGGGTGTAACCTTTGTCGGGAACTTTATCGGAGGAGGTCTCTTGATGGGCTTGCCATACGCCTTCCTCAATAAAAACGAAGATACTTATGTAGATTAAAAAACGGGCACGAGTTATATCGTGCTTTTTTGTTTGATGTGTAAGACTAGCCATAGTTATTCCTTATATCAAAATATAGAAAAACGGTATTGGAAAAGGCTAGCCTAAGATGATACAATATCCCTAATGAAGCTATTTGGAGGTCGTCATATGACTCGTGATTTTAAATTTGAAACTCTACAATTACATGCTGGGCAAGTAGTTGATCCAGCGACCAAGTCTCGTGCAGTACCGATTTATCAAACAACATCCTTCGTTTTTGATGACACGCAAGAAGGTGCCGATTTGTTTGCCTTGAGAAAACCAGGCAATATCTATACTCGTATTACCAACCCTACAACAGCAGCCTTTGAGGAAAGAATCGCTGCTCTTGAAGGTGGTGTTGGAGCGCTAGCGACAGCATCAGGTATGGCTGCTGTAACCTACACTATTTTGGCGCTTGCTCACGCAGGTGACCATGTGGTGGCTGCGTCAACTATTTACGGTGGGACCTTCAACCTCTTGAAAGAAACCCTTCCTCGTTATGGGATCACAACAACCTTTGTCGATGTGGATAATTTGGAGGAAGTAGAAGCAGCTATCAATGACAATACCAAACTTGTCTTGATTGAAACCTTGGGGAATCCCTTGATTAACATTCCTGACTTAGAAAAATTGGCTGAGATTGCGCATAAGCACAATATTCCTCTCATTTCAGACAACACTTTTGCCACACCATATTTGATTAACGTCTTCTCTCACGGTGTAGATATTTCCATTCACTCAGCAACTAAGTTTATCGGTGGGCATGGTACGACTATTGGTGGAGTGATTGTCGACAGTGGTCGTTTTGACTGGGAGGCTTCAGGGAAGTTCCCTCAATTTGTTGAGGAAGACCCAAGTTACCACAACTTGAGCTATACTCGTGATGTGGGTGCTGCAGCCTTTATTATCGCTGTTCGTGTTCAATTGCTCCGTGATACAGGTGCTGCCTTGTCGCCATTTAATGCCTTTCTCTTGCTCCAAGGGCTTGAAACTCTCTCTCTTCGTGTCGAACGCCATGTGCAAAATGCAGAGAAAATTGTTGATTTCCTTGTCAACCATCCTAAGGTAGAGAAGGTTAATTATCCAAAACTTGCTGACAGTCCATATCATGCTTTGGCTGAGAAATACTTGCCAAAAGGTGTGGGTTCAATCTTTACCTTCCATGTCAAAGGTGGAGAAACAGAAGCTCGCAAGGTAATTGATAATTTGGAAATCTTCTCTGACCTTGCAAACGTGGCAGATGCCAAATCGCTTGTTGTTCATCCAGCGACAACCACTCACGGTCAGTTGTCAGAAAAAGATCTAGAAGCAGCAGGTGTCACACCAAACCAAATCCGCTTGTCGATCGGTCTTGAAAATGTAGAGGATTTGATTGAAGATTTGCGCTTGGCCTTGGAAAAAATTTAAAGTAACAGATATAAACAGTGGGTTTCGACTCGCTGTTTTTGATTTTTCCTCAGGCATGATATAATGGTTACAGAAGTCTAGAAAGAGGAAAGTTATGAACGAAATCAAATGTCCCAACTGTGGGGAAGTCTTTACAGTAAATGAAAGTCAGTATGCCGAACTCTTATCCCAAGTGAGAACTGCCGAGTTTGATAAGGAATTACACGATCGCATGAAGCAGGAGCTGGCCTTGGCTGAGCAAAAGGCCATGAATGAGCAACAGACTAAACTGGCTCAAAAAGACCAAGAAATTGCGCAACTGCAGAGTCAAATCCAAAACTTTGATACAGAGAAAGAGTTGGCCAAGAAAGAAGTTGAACAGACAAGTCATCAGGCTTTATTGGCAAAGGACAAGGAACTACAGGCCTTGGAAAACCAATTGGCCACCTTGCGTTTGGAGCATGAAAATCAACTGCAAAAGACCCTTTCTGATTTAGAAAGAGAGCGTGATCAGGTCAAAAACCAGCTCCTCTTGCAAGAAAAGGAAAATGAGCTGTCTTTGGCTTCTGTTAAGCAAAATTACGAAGCCCAGCTTAAGGCTGCCAGTGAACAGGTCGAATTCTACAAGAATTTCAAGGCTCAACAATCTACAAAATCCATTGGAGAAAGTCTTGAACAGTATGCAGAGAGTGAGTTTAACAAGGTACGTAGTTTCGCCTTTCCAAATGCCTATTTTGAGAAGGATAACAAGGTCTCTGCGCGTGGGTCTAAGGGTGACTTTATCTTCCGTGAATGTGATGAAAATGGGGTCGAAATTATTTCCATCATGTTTGAAATGAAAAATGAAGCGGACGGAACTGAGAAGAAGCACAAGAATGCAGATTTTTACAAGGAATTGGACAAGGACCGTCGGGAGAAGAACTGTGAGTATGCCGTTTTGGTGACCATGCTAGAGGCCGATAACGACTACTTTAACACAGGGATTGTGGACGTTAGTCACGAGTATGAAAAGATGTATGTGGTCCGTCCTCAATTCTTTATTCAGTTGATTGGGCTTTTGCGTAATGCGGCGCTTAATTCCCTCAAGTACAAGCAGGAGTTGGCCTTGGTTCGCGAGCAGAATATCGATATTACACATTTTGAGGAAGACTTAGATGCCTTCAAAGTAGCTTTTGCCAAAAACTACAACTCTGCTTCAACCAACTTTGGTAAAGCAATCGATGAAATCGATAAAGCCATTAAGCGTATGGAAGAGGTTAAGAAATTCCTAACCACATCTGAAAATCAACTTCGTCTTGCAAATAATAAACTGGAAGATGTTTCAGTAAAAAAATTGACCCGAAAAAATCCAACCATGAAAGCGAAATTTGAAGCGCTGAAGGGGGAGTGAGATTACCTTAACAACAGGAGTTACTATGAAAAAATCTTTGAAATTCTCGGAAATTTATATTGCTTATTTACCATTAGTTGTATTTTTTCTTAATCTCCTATATGGTCTTTTAAATATTGAAGGCGTAGGCGATACTGACTCAAGATATAATTTATTCTTTGCTATTTTTGGATTTATTCCAACTACATTCGGTTATGGAATTAGTTTTTTGGCTAATCTTCTGGTGGGGATATCTTATGTGCGAAAAGCAAAAAATGAATCGAAACGCATCATTGCTTTTCTATTGCTTGGAAATATTTTTTTAGCAATTTTTCTGATGTTTTTGCTAAGATTTAAAATGATCGTTTCCTTTGACTTTATAAAAGATATTGACCTTTGGAGTTTCATTTTTTCATTATTTTTATTTCCGTATTTAGATTGGATTTATCAAAAGGAAGACTATAATCCAAAATTAAGTCGCAAGTTACTCATTCTATTTTTGATTGGTATTTTTTCTCCATTTGTAGGAAGTAGAATTCAAATCCACTTTAGAAATAATGCTAAAGTTCAACAATTAAAAGAGTTTTATTCTTCTAGGGGAATGAATTATGATGTCGCTCTTAAAAGCGTAAAAATAGAAAGTAACGTTTCAGATATTAGTATTTTTGAAGTATCCGATAATGGAATGACTATCCAAGTAGGTGCTAAGTACATTCGTCAAAAATTAACACAGGTCAGTTTCATTAATGAGAATTATGGTTTTAAAGAATTCTTGAGGCTTTCTGCATCGAGCCAAGAGGCACAGACAGTTCTGAATGATTTTAAATCAGCTGTAGAAAGTGCAATACAAAAGAAAGGATATGATTTAGTAGTTATTGATGATAAAGAACAGCCATTAGCTAGCCCTGGTTTTAAAATATCAAATTCATATAGGATAACTCCTTTAATAAAAGAAAAGGCTCTTCAAAATCAAAATTCATTCAGTAAAGAAAAACAAGCTTTTAGAGGATATGCGACTCTTTCTGTTAAAGACTTTATGAAGGAGGGAGCACTTTGCTTGCATTTAACACTTAGCAAAAGCAACCTATTGGAACTAGGAGATATTGATTTTTCAAGCTTTCCAGATGGATATTACAACATAAATGCTGACTACTTTTCGGTTGTTAATGGAAAATATAAACAGCTTGAAAAGGATGATAATTTTGAATATATTTTACCAATTGAGTCGGGTAAACTATTTTACTCTGAGGATTTATATGATATTAAAAAAATTGATTTAAACAATGAGGAATAGAAGTGAAAGGAAATTAGAAAGCAACACATGAACGGTATTATCAACTTAAAAAAAGAAGCGGGGATGACCTCGCATGATGCGGTTTTTAAGCTGCGCAAGATTTTGGGAACCAAGAAAATTGGTCATGGTGGGACCTTGGATCCAGATGTGGTGGGTGTTTTGCCCATTGCGGTTGGCAAGGCGACCCGCATGGTCGAATTTATGCAGGATGAGGGCAAGGTCTATGAGGGGGAGATCACTCTTGGTTATTCAACGACGACTGAGGATGCCAGCGGAGAAGTGGTCGCAGAGACACCCGTTTTTTCTCCCTTGGGTGAAACCATTGTCGATGAAGCGATTGCGAGTCTGACCGGACCTATTACCCAGATTCCGCCTATGTATTCGGCTGTCAAGGTTAATGGTCGCAAGCTCTATGAGTATGCGCGTGCTGGTCAGGAAGTGGAGCGTCCAGAACGTCAGGTGACTATTTATCAATTTGAGCGGACTAGTTCGATTTCTTATGAGGATCACCTCGCACGTTTTACATTTCGTGTGAAATGCAGTAAGGGGACTTATATCCGTACCTTATCAGTTGACTTGGGAGAGAAGCTGGGTTATGCGGCCCATATGTCCCATTTGACTCGGACGAGTGCAGCAGGTTTACAACTGGAGGATGCTCTTACCTTGGACGAAATTGCTGAAAAAGTCGAGGCTGGTCAACTGGACTTTCTCCATCCTCTTGAAATTGGAACAGGGGACCTTGTTAAAGTTATCCTAACTCCAGAAGAGGCTACAGAAGTGCGCTTTGGTCGTTTTATCGAGTTAGACCAAACAGAACAAGAATTGGCTGCTTTTGAAGGTGATAAATTGCTTGCCGTTTTAGAAAAAAGGGACAATTTCTACAAACCAAGAAAGGTTTTTGGCTAGTCTAACTGGAGTGTGGGGATGGATTTGTTTCCCCTAGACTATCCAAATCAGACTATAAATTTTGTAAAAAATGTGATAGAATAGACGACGGATAAAAAAACGGAGGATAGCATGCAAAATAGACCAATCATTATCGGAGTGACAGGTGGTTCTGGTGGTGGTAAGACCAGTGTTTCAAGAGCCATTTTATCGCATTTTCCTGATGAAAAGATTTCCATGATTGAGCATGATTCATACTACAAGGATCAGTCTCATTTGACCTTTGAAGAGCGTGTCAAAACTAACTATGACCATCCATTTGCCTTTGATACAGACTTGATGATCGAGCAGATTAAGGAATTGTTGGCAGGGCGCCCGGTGGATATTCCAACTTATGACTATACAGAGCATACGCGGAGTAGCAAGACCTATCGTCAGGAGCCTCAGGATGTCTTTATCGTTGAGGGGATTCTGGTCTTGGAGGACAAGCGCCTGCGCGATTTGATGGATATCAAGATTTTTGTGGATACAGATGATGATGTGCGCATTATTCGTCGTATCAAGCGAGATATGGAGGAGCGTGGACGTAGTCTGGATAGCGTGATTGACCAATATCTAGGTGTGGTAAAACCTATGTACCACCAGTTTATTGAGCCGACCAAACGGTATGCCGATATCGTCATTCCTGAAGGGGTCAGCAATACCGTTGCTATCGACCTTTTGACCACCAAAATTGCAAAGATTTTGGAAGAAGCACGAAACAGCAAATAATCAGATGAGGAGGCAATGCCTCCTTTTTCTATTTTTCCTTTAGTTTCAGTAGGAAAAAGGTGATTTTTAAGCATGTTTTTGGTATAATAATACCCATGGAAAAGCAAGAAAATGAATAGTAGGTGGAGATGGAAAAGTATTTATCGGTAACAACTTTGACCAAGTATCTGAAAATGAAATTCGATAAAGACCCTTACTTGGAACGGGTCTATTTAACTGGTCAAGTTTCCAACTTTCGTAAACGACCTACTCACCAATATTTCTCCTTAAAAGATGACCATGCAGTTGTTCAAGCGACCATATGGTCAGGGATCTATCAGAAATTAGGTTTCGACCTCGAAGAGGGAATGAAGATCAATGTAATTGGGCGTGTGCAGGTTTATGAACCCAGTGGGAGCTACTCTATCATCATTGAAAAGGCTGAGCCTGATGGAGTTGGGGCGCTTGCGATTCAGTTTGAACAACTCAAGAAAAAATTGACAGAAGAAGGCCTGTTTCAAGAACGCTTCAAGCAACCTCTTCCCCAGTTTGCTAAGCGTATCGGCGTAGTAACCAGTCGTAGTGGAGCTGTTATTCGAGATATCATCACGACCGTCAGTAGACGCTTTCCAGGTGTTGACATTCTTCTCTATCCGACTAAGGTGCAAGGTGATGGAGCTGCGGAGGAAATTGCTAGAAATATTGCGCGTGCCAATCAACGTGAGGACCTAGATATTCTCATCATTGGTCGTGGTGGTGGTTCCATCGAGGATCTCTGGGCTTTTAACGAAGAGATTGTGGTACGGGCTATTTTTGAATCCCGTTTGCCAATCATTTCTAGTGTGGGACATGAGACAGATGTGACCTTGGCGGATTTTGTGGCAGATAGACGGGCTGCAACGCCAACAGCTGCAGCTGAACTGGCAACACCTGTAACCAAGTTGGATCTTCTGACCCATTTGCAAAATCAAGAAAAGCGGATGGCGACAGCAGTTCAGAATGTCCTGTCAAGAAAAAAAGAAGCTCTGAAAAAATGCAGTCAGTCGGTCATCTTTAGACAGCCAGAGCGCTTGTATGACGGCTATTTGCAACGGTTGGATCAGCTGCAACTGCGATTAAAACAAAGTTTGCGAACACGGATTTCTGATAGCAAACAGCTAGTCCAAGCAAGGACGCATCAACTAGTCCAATTATCACCTGTTACCAAAATCCAGCGTTATCAAGACCGTCTAAGTCAGTTGGACAAGTTCCTACGCAGCCAAATGGCGCTGGTTTATGATGCCAAGGTTGCTGAAGTCAAGCGACTTTCAGAAGCTCTGCTGATGTTGGATACCAGTCGAATCGTAGCGCGTGGTTATGCTATTGTCAAAAAAGAAGAGTCCGTAGTCGATTCTGTTGAGATGTTGAATAAAAAAGACCAAGTGACGCTTTTGATGCGAGATGGTCAAGTAGAATTAGAGGTTAAAGATGTCAAAACAAAAGAAATTTGAGGAAAATCTAGCAGAACTGGAAACCATTGTCCAAAGTTTGGAAAATGGTGAAATCGCTCTAGAAGATGCAATTGCTGCTTTTCAAAAGGGCATGATCTTGTCAAAAGAGCTCCAAGCGACGTTGGACAAGGCTGAAAAGACCTTGGTTAAGGTCATGCAAGAAGACGGAACAGAAAGTGATTTTGAATGAAGAAGCAAGAAAAATTAGCTCTTGTCGAGTCTGCCTTGGAAGACTTTTATGGAGACCAGCAGTTTGCCTCTAGTTTGCGAGAGTCCGTTCTCTATTCCATTCATGCTGGTGGCAAGCGTATTCGGCCTTTTCTCTTGTTAGAAGTTCTGGAAGCCTTGCAGGTCGCTATTAAACCTGCTCACGCGCAGGTGGCCGCGGCCTTGGAAATGATTCATACAGGGAGCTTGATTCACGATGATCTTCCTGCTATGGATGATGACGATTACCGTCGAGGGCGTTTAACCAATCATAAGAAATTTGGCGAAGCGATGGCAATATTGGCAGGAGATGCCTTGTTCCTAGATCCCTATGCCTTAATAGCGCAGGCGGATTTGCCAAGTCAGATCAAGGTGGACTTGATTGCCAACTTATCCCTTGCATCAGGAAGTCTAGGCATGGTTGCAGGGCAGGTTTTAGATATGGAAGGCGAACACCAGCATTTGTCCTTGGAAGAACTCCAGACCATTCATGCCAATAAAACTGGAAAATTACTAGCCTATCCTTTCCAAGCCGCCGCTATCATAGCAGAATTAGCGCCAGAAATACAAGCAAAATTGAAAACGGTTGGTGAATTGATTGGGCTGGCCTTTCAAGTCAGAGATGATGTACTGGATGTGACAGCTAGTTTTGAGGAAATCGGCAAGACTCCACAAAAGGACTTGCAGGCTGAAAAATCAACCTATCCAGCCTTGTTGGGCTTGGAAGAGGCAATTGCCTTTTGTAACCAAACTCTGGATCAAGCCGAGGCTAAATTAGAAGAAATCGCCCAGCAAGTCAGCTTTGAAACAGCGCCGATTGTGAAAGTAGTAGAAAGTTTGAGAATCAATGGCTAAGGAAAGAGTGGACGTACTAGCTTATAAACAGGGTTTGTTTGAAACGCGTGAACAAGCCAAGCGCGGTGTTATGGCTGGGCTTGTTGTGGCTGTTCTTAATGGAGAACGCTTTGACAAACCAGGAGAGAAAATCCCAGATGACACTGAGCTAAAACTCAAGGGTGAAAAACTCAAGTATGTCAGTCGAGGTGGTCTAAAACTAGAGAAGGCCTTGCAGGTCTTTGATTTATCAGTGGATGGCGCAACCACGATTGATATTGGGGCCTCCACTGGAGGATTTACTGACGTCATGTTGCAAAATGGTGCTGAGTTGATCTTTGCAGTCGATGTTGGCACCAATCAGTTGGCTTGGAAATTACGCCAAGACCCGCGGGTTATCAGCATGGAGCAGTTTAATTTTCGTTACGCTGAAAAGACTGATTTTGAGCAGGAACCGAGCTTTGCCAGTATTGATGTGAGTTTCATTTCCCTCAGTCTGATTTTGCCTGCCTTGCATCGTGTCTTGGCTGATCAAGGTCAGGTGGTGGCACTTGTCAAACCCCAGTTTGAAGCAGGTCGTGAGCAGATTGGAAAGAATGGAATCATTCGAGATGCCAAGGTTCATCAAACTGTCCTTGAAGCTGTCACTGCTATGGCAGTTGAACAAGGTTTTTCAGTGCTTGGATTAGACTATTCACCAATCCAAGGTGGACATGGAAACATTGAATTTCTGGCATATTTGAAAAAGGAAGAGGGAGCAAGTAATCAAGTTGCCCCCGAAATAGAAAAAGTTGTAGAGAGAGCACATAGAGAATTTAAAGATGAATAAAAAAGAGAGACTTGAAAAAATTAGAAGATTTGTTACGGATTATCAGATCGGGACTCAGGAAGAAATCGTTGAGCATTTGAAGGAAGCAGGTATTTCTGCTACGCAAGCCACTGTCTCAAGGGACATCAAGGAGCTTGGGATTGTTAAAATTCCTTTGAAGAACAACACCTATATCTATGAGTTGCCAAAATCAATCGTCAAAAGTTTGCAGTTGGCTGAGGACAATATTGTGAGTTCTGAGTTAATGGGAAATATGATCAACCTTGCTGTCATTCCTGGAAATACTATTTTTGTGAAGAGTCAGTTGGTTGAGGCATTCTCTGAACAGATTTTTAGCTGTCTAGCTGATGATGATTCTATCTTAATTGTAGCTAGAACAGCAGAGGCAGCTGAAGAAATTGTTGAACAAGTCAAAAAATGGTAGGTCAGTATGTTACTTGAAATTTCGATAAAAAACTTTGCCATTATTGAGGCGATTTCCCTCAATTTTGAAAAGGGTATGACTGTTTTGACCGGGGAAACGGGTGCTGGAAAGTCTATCATTATCGACGCTATGAATCTCATGTTGGGAGCTAGAGCAACGACAGACGTTATTCGTCATGGTGCACAAAAAGCAGAGATCGAGGGGCTTTTCTCAGTTGAAAATAGTCGTCTTTTACAGGAACTTTTTGATGAGCAAGGTTTAGAATTGGGTGATGAAATTATCATCCGTCGGGAAATTTTGCAAAATGGTCGTAGTGTTAGTCGCGTGAATGGTCAGATGGTCAATCTTTCTGTCTTGCGTGCTATTGGGCAACACCTTGTGGATATCCATGGTCAGCATGACCAAGAGGAGTTAATGCGTTCTCAACTGCACATCCAGATGTTGGATGAGTTTGGTGATGCAGCTTTCTTGGAGCTGAAGGAGACCTATCAGACGAGCTTTGATGCCTATCGCAAAAAGCGTAAGCAGGTTCTAGAAGTCAAGAAAAACCAGCAGGAACATAAGGCTCGTATTGAGATGTTGGAATTTCAAATGGCAGAGATTGAGGCTGCAAACTTGCAAGCTGGTGAAGACTTGGCTCTCAACCAAGAACGTGATAAACTCCTCAATCATAAAAATATTGCGGATACGCTGACCAATGCCTATAGCATGTTAGACAATGAGGAATTCTCCAGTCTTGCTAATGTCCGTTCAGCCATGAATGACATGGAAAGTGTTGAAGAATACGACCCTGAATACCGTGAAATTTCAAGTTCTCTGTCAGAGACCTACTATGTTTTAGAAGATATTACAAAGCGTTTAGAAGATATTATTGAGGACTTGGATTTTGATGGCAATCGCCTCATGCAGGTTGAAAATCGCTTAGACCTTATAAATACTATTACCCGCAAGTATGGTGGAACTGTGGACGACGTTTTGCTTTATTTTGCCAAGATTACGGATGAGTACAATCTCTTGACTGGAAATAACCTTTCTTCCGAAGATATGGAAGCAGAGCTCAAGAAATTGGAAGTTAATCTTGTTGATTTGGCAGGGCAGCTTGCATCAGCTCGCCATGACTTGGCCCAGCAGCTTGAGGCAGAGATTAAACAAGAGCTGCAGGATCTCTATATGGAGAAGGCACAATTTCAGGTTCGCTTTAGTAAGAGTAAGTTCAGCCGTGAAGGAAATGAAGCAGTCGAATTTTACATTTCAACCAACCCTGGTGAAGACTTTAAGCCTTTGGTTAAGGTTGCGTCTGGAGGAGAATTGTCTCGTCTCATGCTAGCTATTAAGTCTGCTTTTTCTCGTAAGGAAGGTAAGACCAGTATTGTCTTTGATGAGGTGGATACGGGAGTTTCAGGTCGTGTTGCTCAAGCTATAGCTCAAAAGATTCACAAGATTGGCCAACATGGTCAGGTTTTAGCTATTTCTCACCTTCCACAAGTGATTGCCATCGCGGATTATCAATTCTTTATTGAGAAGATTAGCGATGAGCACTCAACGGTGTCTACGGTTCGTCTCTTGACTTTAGAAGAGCGCGTAGAGGAAGTAGCTAAAATGTTGGCTGGGGAGAATGTAACAGAGGCTGCCCTTACCCAAGCGAGAGAATTATTGCAAACGAGGGAGAAATAAATGACAGACTATTATGTAATTGGAGATGTCCATGGAAAAGCAGGTATGCTGGAAGACCTTCTCAAAACATGGGATGGTCACACCCGGTTGCTCTTTCTAGGGGATTTGATTGACCGAGGTGAAGATAGTCGCCGTGTTCTAGAAATGGTCAAAGACTTGGTCGACAATCAAGGGGCTATCTGTCTATCAGGAAACCACGAGTATATGTTTCTGACTTGGCTCGATGACCCAGAAGAAAGCTATGACCATTATCGTCGCAATGGTGGAGATACAACTATTAACTCTATCCTAGGTCGTCCCTTGGATGCACCAGTTGATGGCGTAGAAGATGCCAAGCGTGTTGCGACTGAAGCGGCAGACTTGGTCGAATTTATTCGTCAAATGCCATTTGTAGTAGAGACAGACAAGTATATCTTTGTTCATGCGGGTATTGACTTGACCTTGGAAGACTGGCATGAAACCACAGATTATAAGAAAGTCTGGCTCAGAAAGCCATTCCACGAAGCCGAAAATCATACTGGAAAAACTATTGTATTTGGGCATACACCAGTTTATGGTTTGCTCAAGCAAGACCGAGGTACTGCTGAGCTTTGGATAACAGAGGATGGCAAGATTGGCATGGATGGAGGAGCTGTCTATGGCGGTGTCCTTCATGGGATTGTCTTTACTGACCAAGGAATGACAGAACACCACTTTATCGAAAATGATGGCTTTATTGCCGAAGATTAGTACTCCTAGCAGGGTATGGTCTTGTCAAAATGTTAAAAACAATTTATAATTAATAGATACCCTGAAAGGAAGAGCATCATGAACTTAGAAGATTTGAAAAAACGACAGGAGAAGATTCGGAACTTCTCTATTATCGCCCATATTGACCATGGGAAATCAACCCTAGCAGACCGCATTTTGGAAAAGACGGAGACGGTTTCTAGTCGTGAAATGCAAGCCCAACTTCTGGATAGTATGGATCTTGAGCGTGAACGTGGGATTACCATTAAACTCAATGCCATTGAGCTCAATTATACTGCAAAAGATGGTGAGACCTATATTTTCCACTTGATTGACACACCTGGGCACGTGGACTTTACCTATGAAGTGTCGCGTTCTCTAGCTGCCTGTGAGGGAGCTATTCTGGTGGTCGATGCAGCCCAAGGGATTGAGGCTCAAACTCTTGCTAACGTTTATCTAGCCTTGGACAATGATTTGGAAATCTTGCCCGTCATTAACAAGATTGACCTACCAGCAGCTGATCCAGAGCGTGTGCGTACAGAGATTGAGGACGTCATTGGACTAGATGCCAGCGAAGCAGTCTTAGCTTCAGCCAAAGCTGGTATTGGTATTGAAGAAATTCTTGAGCAGATCGTTGAAAAAGTGCCAGCTCCTACTGGTGATGTTTCAGCTCCATTAAAAGCTTTGATTTTCGATTCCGTTTACGATGCTTATCGCGGGGTCATCCTCCAAGTGCGTGTTATGGACGGAGTGGTCAAACCTGGCGATAAGATTCAACTCATGAGCAATGGCAAGACCTTTGATGTGACGGAGGTCGGTATTTTCACGCCGAAAGCAGTTGGTCGTGATTTCCTTGCGACTGGTGACGTTGGTTATATTGCGGCTTCTATCAAGACGGTTCAAGATACCCGTGTGGGTGATACAGTGACCCTAGCAAGCAATCCTGCAGCAGAACCACTAGACGGCTACAAGCAGATGAATCCTATGGTCTTTGCAGGTCTCTATCCAATTGAGTCAAATAAGTACAATGACCTTCGTGAAGCCCTTGAAAAATTGCAGCTCAACGATGCCAGCTTGCAGTTTGAACCTGAAACGTCACAGGCTCTTGGATTTGGTTTCCGTTGTGGATTCCTTGGGCTTCTCCATATGGATGTTATCCAAGAACGTTTAGAGCGCGAGTTCAACATTGACCTCATCATGACAGCTCCATCAGTTATCTATAAGGTTAACCAGACTGATGGTGAGTCTATGGATGTGTCTAACCCCTCTGAATTTCCAGACCCAACCAAGATTGCGACTATTGAAGAGCCTTATGTCAAGGCGCAAATCATGGTACCGCAGGAGTTTGTTGGGGCAGTAATGGAATTGGCTCAACGCAAACGTGGGGACTTTGTGACCATGGACTATATTGATGACAATCGTGTGAATGTTATCTATCAAATTCCACTTGCTGAAATTGTCTTTGACTTCTTTGATAAGCTCAAGTCTTCGACACGTGGTTATGCAAGCTTTGACTATGAATTGTCAGAGTACCGTCCATCTAAGCTGGTCAAAATGGACATCCTTCTCAATGGTGATAAGGTGGATGCCCTCAGCTTTATCGTTCACAAGGATTTTGCCTACGAACGTGGGAAACTCATCGTGGATAAGCTCAAGAAAATCATCCCTCGTCAACAGTTTGAGGTACCGATTCAAGCAGCTATTGGGCACAAGATCGTGGCTCGAACGGATATCAAGGCCCTTCGTAAGAACGTACTTGCTAAGTGTTACGGTGGTGACGTTTCTCGTAAACGCAAACTCCTTGAAAAACAAAAAGCTGGTAAGAAACGCATGAAAGCTATCGGATCAGTAGAAGTCCCACAAGAAGCCTTCCTTAGCGTCTTAAGCATGGATGAAGAATAGAAATAGAAAACTAAACTCTTGGAGATTTTTCAAGAGTTTTTTCTATTTTTGATAAACGCAAGCTATCAAATACGAAAGCTGAATAAATGTAAAAATCAGATTATCATGTCTTCTTTTTATTATTTTTACGAATAGATAGATGAGTAGCAAAAGAAATGGAGTTGTATATGAAAATCACAAACTATGAGATTTACAAATTAAGAAAAGCAGGCTTGACCAATCAACAGATTTTAACTGTTCTTGAATATGACGAGACTGTAGAGCAGGAACTTTTGTTAGGAGATATTGCTGAAATCTCTGGTTGCCGCAATCCTGCTGTCTTTATGGAACGCTATTTCCAGATAGATGATGTGCAGTTGGAGAAGGAGTTTCAAAAATTTCCATCCTTCTCGATTCTAGACGACTGTTATCCTTGGGATCTGAGTGAGATTTATGACCCTCCAGCTCTTTTGTTTTATAAAGGGAATCTGGATTTACTGAAGTTTCCAAAGGTTGCTCTTGTAGGGAGTCGTTCTTGTTCCAGTCAAGGGGCAAAGTCGATCCAGAAAATTATCCAAGGTTTAGAAAACGAGTTAATCGTGGTTAGTGGATTAGCAAAAGGAATCGATACCGCTGCCCATATGGCTGCGCTCCAGAATGGAGGGAGAACGATTGCTGTCATTGGAACAGGATTGGATGTTTTTTATCCACGTGCTAATAAACGCTTGCAGGACTACATTGGAAATCATCATCTAGTGCTAAGTGAGTACGGTCCAGGTGAAGAACCCTTGAAATTTCACTTTCCAGCCCGTAATCGTATCATTGCAGGATTGTGTCGTGGAGTTATAGTAGCAGAGGCAAGAATGCGGTCTGGGAGTCTCATTACTTGTGAACGCGCGATGGAGGAAGGACGCGATGTTTTTGCCATTCCAGGAAACATTTTAGATGGCCATTCAGATGGCTGTCACCACCTGATTCAAGAGGGAGCAAAGCTGATTAGTAGCGGTCAAGATGTGCTGGCTGAGTTTGAATTTTAAGGAGAAATTGTTCATTCAGATAAACTTTTCTTCTATATATAGGAGTTAAGTCTTGACAGCTATAGAAAAATGGTTTACACTTTATAAAGTTTATTACTTTGAAAAGGTGTGATAGTGTGGCTACGGCAACAAAGAAGAAAAAATCAACAGTTAAAAAAAATCTAGTCATCGTGGAATCGCCTGCCAAGGCGAAAACGATTGAGAAATATCTAGGCAGAAATTACAAGGTTCTAGCCAGTGTCGGGCATATACGTGATTTGAAAAAATCCAGTATGTCGGTCGACATTGAAAATAACTATGAACCGCAGTATATCAATATCCGGGGCAAGGGTCCTCTCATCAATGACCTGAAAAAAGAAGCTAAAAAGGCCAATAAAGTCTTTCTGGCGAGTGATCCGGACCGTGAAGGAGAAGCAATTTCCTGGCATTTGGCTCATATCCTTGATTTGGATGAGAATGATGCCAACCGTGTGGTCTTTAATGAAATCACCAAGGACGCAGTGAAAAATGCTTTTAAAGAACCTCGCAAGATTGATATGGACTTGGTCGATGCCCAACAAGCTCGTCGTGTCTTGGACCGCTTAGTAGGCTATTCGATTTCGCCAATTTTGTGGAAAAAGGTCAAGAAGGGCTTATCAGCAGGGCGCGTGCAGTCTGTTGCCCTTAAGCTCATCATTGACCGTGAAAATGAAATCAATGCCTTCCAACCGGAAGAATACTGGACAATTGATGGTGTCTTTAAGAAGGGAACCAAGCAATTTCAGGCTTCTTTCTATGGTATGAATGGCAAAAAGATGAAATTGACCACCAACGAAGAAGTCAAAGAAGTCTTGTCCCATCTGACTAGCAAAGATTTCACAGTAGACCAGGTAGATAAGAAAGAGCGCAAACGCAATGCGCCCCTACCTTATACGACCTCAACCATGCAGATGGATGCTGCTAACAAAATCAATTTCCGTACTCGTAAGACCATGATGGTTGCCCAACAGCTCTATGAAGGGATCAATATTGGTACAGGTGTGCAAGGTTTGATTACCTATATGCGTACAGACTCGACTCGTATCAGTCCAGTAGCTCAGAACGAAGCTGCAAGCTACATTAACGACCGTTTTGGTAGCAAGTATTCCAAGCATGGTAGCAAGGTCAAGAATGCCTCAGGTGCTCAGGATGCCCACGAAGCCATTCGTCCATCTAGTGTCTTTAATACACCAGAAAGCATTGCTAAGTACTTGGACAAAGACCAGCTCAAACTTTATACCCTTATCTGGAACCGTTTTGTGGCAAGCCAGATGACAGGCGCTATCTTTGATACCATGGCTGTCAAGCTCTCTCAAAATGGGGTTCAGTTTGCGGCAAATGGAAGCCAAGTTAAGTTTGATGGTTATTTAGCAATTTACAACGACTCTGACAAAAATAAGATGTTGCCAGATATGGCAGTTGGAGATGTGGTAAAGCAGATCAATAGCAAGCCTGAACAACATTTCACCCAACCGCCAGCTCGCTATTCAGAAGCAACGCTTATCAAGACCTTGGAAGAAAATGGAGTTGGACGTCCGTCAACCTACGCTCCGACCATTGAAACCATCCAGAAACGTTACTACGTTCGTCTGGCAGCAAAACGTTTTGAACCAACAGAATTAGGAGAAATTGTTAACAAGCTCATCGTTGAATATTTCCCAGATATCGTAAACGTGACCTTCACAGCTGAAATGGAAGGAAAACTGGATGATGTCGAAGTTGGAAAAGAACAGTGGCAACGTGTTATTGACGAATTTTACAAACCATTCTCCAAAGATGTAGCCAAGGCTGAAGCTGAAATGGAAAAAATTCAGATCAAGGATGAGCCAGCTGGATTTGACTGTGAAGTCTGTGGTAGTCCAATGGTGATTAAGATAGGCCGTTTTGGTAAATTCTATGCTTGTAGCAATTTCCCAGAATGCCGTCACACACAAGCAATTGTTAAGGAGATTGGTGTCGAGTGTCCAAGCTGTCATCAAGGACAAATCATTGAACGCAAAACCAAGCGCAATCGTATCTTCTATGGTTGCAATCGCTACCCAGAATGTGAATTTACCTCTTGGGATAAACCAGTTGGACGTGATTGTCCAAAATGCGGACACTTCCTCGTGGAGAAAAAGGTCCGTGGTGGTGGCAAGCAGGTTGTATGTAGTAATGGCGACTACGAAGAAGAGAAAATTAAATAACACGAAGAGTCCTGAAAATAAATTTCAGGCTCTTTTTACTTGAAGCTTGACAAATTTCCTCACTTTGTGGGAAACTAGTAGAAGATTATTTCAATTAGGAGAAGACATGCGTATTATTTACCTCAGTATTGGTTTTATTTCTTTAGCCTTGGCTCTTGTTGGGGTTGTCTTGCCCCTCTTGCCAACAACGCCCTTTCTTTTGTTAGCTATCGCTTGCTTTTCAAAATCTTCTAAGCGTTTTGAAGACTGGCTTTATCATACAAAGCTTTATCAGACCTATGTAGCTGACTTTCGGGAAACCAAGTCAATAGCGCGTGAACGCAAGAAAAAAATCATCGTATCTATCTATATCTTGATGGGGATTTCTATTTATTTTGCCCCTCTTTTGCCAGTCAAAATCGGTCTGGGAGCCTTGACTATATTTATCACCTACTATCTCTTTAAAGTAATTCCTGACAAAGAATAGTTAAAATAGTAGTTATTTGCCTTGATAAAAATGAAAGCCTATTTAAAATAATATGATATAATAAATTCAAAGAAAACATCAAGGAGAATCAAATGATTTACGAATTTTGTGCTGAAAATGTGACCTTGCTTGAAAAAGCGATGCAGGCTGGAGCTCGTCGAATCGAACTTTGTGACAATCTAGCAGTAGGAGGAACAACACCTAGCTATGGAGTGACCAAGGCGGCGGTTGAACTGGCAGCTAACTACGACACCACCATCATGACTATGATTCGTCCTCGTGGTGGCGACTTTGTCTATACTGATATGGAAATAGCAATCATGCTAGAAGACATTCGTTTGACTACTCAGGCTGGAAGTCAAGGAGTCGTTTTTGGGGCAATAACAGCTGATAATAAGTTGGATAAGCCTAATCTTGAGAAGCTGATTGCCGCATCTAAAGGAATGGAAATTGTCTTTCACATGGCCTTTGATGAATTAAGTGATGAAGACCAGTTGGAAGCCATTGACTGGCTCAGCCAAGTTGGTGTTACCCGTATCCTAACTCGTGCTGGTGTGTCTGGAGACTCGCTAGAGAAACGTTTCGCTCATTATCACAGAATTTTGGAACATGCTAAAGGTAAAATTGAAATCTTACCAGGTGGTGGGATTGACTTGGACAACCGTCAAACCTTTATCGAACAGTTGGGCGTGACACAATTGCATGGAACTAAGGTTGTCTTTTAAAAAATAGAAAGGAACTGCTAGCTTTTGGTAGCAGTTTTCACTTATGTTTGAAATTTTTAAATCCTATCAGTTTAATAAAGAAAAAGCCCATGCCTATGGTTTTGTAGAAAATGGAGAAGTCTGGACTTATAGTTGCCAGATTTTGAACGATGACTTTTCCATGACAGTCTCTATCACTCCTGATAATGTGAGCTTTCAGGTTTTTGATCAGGAAACGGGAGATCTCTATCCTCAAGTACATATGAAAAGTATGCGGGGAAGTTTTGTTGGAAGTGTCCGTGAGACTTGTTTGGAGATTCTTTACCAGATTCGGAAGGCTTGCTTTGATGTGCAGGATTTTATCTGTCCTCAGACTAAGCGTATCATGGCTCAAGTTCAGGAAAAGTATGGTAATCAATTGGAGTATTTGTGGGAAAAGTCTCCTGATACAGCTGTATTGCGCCATGAAGGTAATCAAAAGTGGTATGCTGTTGTGATGAGAATCCCATGGGATAAGCTGGAGAAGGGGAGAGAAGGGCTAGTCGAAGCAGTCAATATCAAACACGACCAAGTAGCTGATTTGCTTTCAAAAAAAGGCATTTATCCGGCCTTTCATATGAACAAACGCTACTGGCTTAGTCTGGCGCTTGATGATAGTTTGCAAGATGAAGAAGTGATAGAACTCATCGAAAAAAGTTGGAACTTGACTGTGAAAAAATAAGGAAATTCGCTTGAGTTTTCAAACACTTTCAATTAGCAAAATATTCTTTACTGAAGAAATTTTCAGAAAATAATGGATTTTTTCTTGACAAGAGATTTTTCCTATGCTAAAATACTAAACAAGATATCAAACGAAGGAGAAAGTCAAACATGAAAACAGCTAAGTTTAATCAATTCGCTTTGTTGTTGAGGTACTCGGGCTAGTGCAAAAGCATTAGTCCTGTTTGGCTTACCAAGCGGGAGTAAATCAACATCTCGCTTGGGCTTCTAAGCGAGATGTTTTTTTAAAACCACATTTGGAAAAGGGGAAATCTTATGCGTAAAGTTGAATTTTTTGATACAAGCCTTCGTGATGGGGAACAAACACCTGGTGTTAACTTCTCAATAAAGGAAAAAGTTTCTATTGCAAGACAGCTGGAGAAATGGGGAATTTCTGTAATTGAAGCTGGTTTTCCGGCTGCTAGTCCAGATTCATTTATAGCTGTTCAAGAAATTGCTAAAGCCATGAAAAAAACAGCAGTGACAGGATTAGCACGTTCTGTAAAATCTGATATTGATGCTTGTTATGAGGCTCTTAAGGATGCCAAGTATCCTCAAATTCATGTCTTTATCGCTACCAGTCCGATTCACCGCAAGTATAAGCTTAATAAGAGCAAGGAAGAGATTTTAGAAGCTATCAAGGAACATGTTTCTTATGCACGTTCTAAGTTTGAAATCGTCGAATTCTCTCCTGAAGATGCGACTAGAACAGAGTTGGATTTCCTCTTGCAAGTCGTTCAAACAGCGGTCGATGCAGGTGCATCTTATATCAATATCCCTGACACAGTTGGCTTTACGACTCCAGAAGAGTTTGCACGTATCTTTGATCACTTGACTGAAAATATTAAATCAGATCATAAAGTTGTCTTTGGTGTCCACTGTCACGATGATCTCGGTATGGCAACTGCAAATACTTTGACAGCAATTAAACACGGTGCTGGACGTGTCCAGGGAACTATTAATGGTATCGGTGAACGCGCAGGTAATGTTGCTCTTGAAGAAGTAGCTGTTGCTTTAAAGATTCGTGAGGATTTCTTCCAAGCAACTAGTGATATTGTTTTGGATGAAACAATGAATACGTCTGAAATGGTTTCTCGCTTTTCTGGTATTCCAGTTCCTAAAAACAAGGCTGTCGTTGGTGGCAATGCCTTTTCTCACGAGTCTGGTATTCACCAAGATGGAGTCCTTAAAAATCCTCTCACTTATGAGATCATCACACCTGAATTGGTCGGTGTCAAGAGTAATAGCCTTCCACTTGGAAAATTGTCTGGTCGCCATGCCTTTGTTGAAAAACTAAGAGAATTAGCCCTAGATTTTACAGAAGAGGATATCAAACCACTCTTCGCTAAGTTCAAGGCACTAGCGGACAAGAAACAAGAAATCACGGATGCAGATATTCGAGCTCTGGTAGCTGGAACCATGGTTGAAAATCCAGAAGGCTTCCACTTTGATGATTTGCAACTTCAAACCCATGCAGACAATGACATTGAAGCGCTCGTTAGCCTAGCCAATATGGATGGTGAGAAAGTCGAATTTAATGCGACAGGGCAAGGTTCCGTTGAAGCGATCTTTAACGCTATCGATAAGTTCTTTAACCAATCTGTCCGCTTGGTGTCCTATACCATTGATGCTGTGACAGATGGAATTGATGCTCAAGCTCGTGTCTTGGTCACTGTTGAAAACAGAGATACCGAAACCATCTTTAATGCAGCAGGACTCGATTTTGATGTACTGAAAGCTTCGGCTATTGCCTATATCAATGCCAATACCTTTGTTCAAAAGGAGAATGCAGGTGAGATGGGGCATAGCGTTTCCTACCGAGACATGCCTAGTGTGTAAAGGAGAAGGCTATGACAAAGAAAATAGTAGCTCTAGCAGGGGATGGAATCGGTCCAGAAATCATGGAAGCTGGTTTAGCAGTTCTGGAAGTTCTAGCTTCAAAAACAGGTTTTGACTATGAAATAGACAGATGCCCCTTTGGAGGTGCAGGTATTGATGCTGCGGGGCATCCCTTACCTGATGAAACCCTCAAGGCATGTAGAGAAGCAGATGCTATTCTCCTTGCGGCTATCGGTAGTCCCCAGTATGATGGGGCGGCGATTCGGCCTGAACAAGGCTTGCTAGCTCTTCGTAAGGAACTCAATCTCTATGCCAATATTCGGCCTGTAAAAATCTTTGATAGTATCAAGCATTTGTCACCTCTCAAACCCGAACGAATTGCTGGTGTAGACTTTTTCGTGGTGCGTGAGTTGACAAGTGGTATTTACTTTGGGGATCATATCCTTGAAGAGCGAAAAGCGCGTGATATCAACGACTACAGCTACGAAGAAGTAGAGCGGATTATTCGCAAGGCATTTGAAATTGCAAGAAATCGGAGAAAAATCGTTACTAGTATCGATAAGCAGAATGTTCTAGCGACATCAAAACTCTGGCGGATAGTGGCTGAGGAAGTCGCGCAGGATTTCCCAGATGTAACCTTGGAACACCAGTTGGTGGACTCAGCTGCTATGCTTATGATTACCAATCCTGCCAAGTTTGATGTCATCGTGACGGAAAATCTTTTCGGAGATATCTTATCTGATGAATCAAGCGTTCTATCAGGCACACTTGGTGTCATGCCATCAGCTAGTCATTCTGAAAAAGGTCCAAGTCTTTATGAACCTATTCATGGTTCGGCACCTGATATTGCAGGTCAAGGAATTGCCAATCCTATCTCTATGATTTTGTCAGTTGCCATGATGCTGAGAGATAGCTTTGGACGTTATGAGGATGCGGAGCGTATCGAGCGTGCTGTTGAAGCTAGTTTAGCGGCTGGCATTTTAACAAGAGATATAGGAGGACAGGCTTCAACCAAGGAAATGACAGAAGCCATCATTGAAAGATTATGAAGATAAATGAAGGAATCACGCTTACCCTCTTGATTTGGAATTTGCTGGTTTTCTTGATTTATGGCATTGACAAATCCAAGGCAAGAAGAGGTGCTTGGCGCGTCCCAGAGAAAATCTTACTCATTTTAGCCTTTACTTTTGGTGGTTTTGGTGCCTGGTTGGCAGGAATCACCTTTCACCACAAGACTAGAAAATGGTATTTTAAAACGGTTTGGTTTCTCGGGATGGTGACCACACTAGTAGCCTTATATTTTATTTGGAGGTAATGGATGGCAGGAAAATCGATTTTTGATAAATTATGGGACCGCCATGTCATCACAGGAGAAGAAGGGCAGCCCCAACTCATGTATGTGGACCAGCACTATATTCATGAAGTGACTAGTCCCCAAGCTTTTCAAGGATTACGAGATGCAGGTCGCAGATTGAGACGACCAGACTTGACATTTGGAACTTTTGACCACAATGTCCCGACAGTTAATATCTACGATATACGAGATGTCATTTCCAAGGCTCAAATTGATAAGCTAGCAGAGAATGTTGAGGAATTCGGGATTGAACATGCGGCCCATGGTTCTGAAAAACAAGGTATCGTTCACATGGTTGGACCAGAAACAGGACGGACGCAACCGGGGAAATTCATCGTCTGTGGAGACAGCCATACGGCAACTCACGGGGCTTTCGGAGCTATCGCCTTTGGGATTGGGACCAGTGAGGTTGAGCATGTTTTTGCTACCCAGACTCTCTGGCAGGTCAAACCCAAGAAAATGCTGGTAGAATTCACTGGTGTTCCTCAAAAAGGAGTCTATTCCAAGGATTACATTCTCGCCTTGATTGCCAAGTACGGCGTTGCTTGTGGTGTAGGCTATGTGGTGGAATATCGTGGGCAAGCGATTGATGCTCTGACCATGGAAGAGCGAATGACCATCTGCAATATGTCCATCGAGTTTGGCTCTAAGATGGGCATCATGAATCCAGATCAGACTACCTATGACTATCTCAAGGGACGGGAATGTGTTCCAGAAAGTTTCGAGGAAGCTGTGGAGGATTGGAAAACGCTTGTCAGTGATGAGGATGCTGTCTATGATAAGGTTATTCAGATGGATGTCTCTGACTTGGCACCCATGGTGACCTGGGGAACCAATCCTGCTATGGGGGTTGACTTTGACAGTAGCTTCCCAGAAATTAAGGATTTGAATGATGAGCGAGCCTACAATTACATGGACTTGGAGCCTGGTCAAAAGCCAGCAGATATTGAACTAGGTTATATCTTTATCGGTTCTTGTACCAATGCTCGTCTCAGCGATTTACAACTGGCTGCACGATTTGTCAAAGGGAAGAAGATTGCTCCCAATCTAACAGCAATCGTAGTACCTGGCTCTCGTCCGGTTAAGCGAGCTGCTGAGAAGTTGGGCTTGGACAAAGTTTTCCTAGACGCTGGCTTTGAGTGGAGAGACCCAGGCTGCTCCATGTGTCTAGGGATGAATCCCGACAAGGTACCTGATGGCGTCCACTGTGCTTCAACCAGTAACCGTAACTTTGAAGATAGGCAGGGATTTGGGGCTAAGACACATCTTTGCAGTCCAGCCATGGCAGCTGCGGCAGCTATCGCAGGGCGCTTCGTAGATGTTCGACAAATGCCAGAAGCCCAGTAAGGAGAGGATATGGAGAAATTTACAGTTTATACGGGAACGACCGTTCCTCTCATGAATGATAACATTGATACAGACCAAATCCTTCCCAAGCAGTTTCTCAAATTAATTGATAAGAAAGGCTTTGGTAAGTACCTCATGTATGCTTGGCGTTATCTGGACGACAAGTATACTGAGGATCCAGACTTTGTCTTTAACCGACCAGAATACCGTAAAGCCAGTATTCTCATCTCAGGGGATAACTTCGGGGCAGGGTCTTCCAGAGAACACGCAGCTTGGGCTCTAGCCGACTATGGTTTTAAGGTCGTGATTGCAGGCTCTTTCGGTGACATTCATTACAATAATGAACTCAATAATGGCATGTTGCCTATTGTTCAGCCTAGGGAGGTTAGAGAAAAGCTAGCCCAACTCAAACCGACCGATCAGGTAACTGTGGACTTGGAACAACAAAAAATCATCTCACCAGTTGGAGAATTCACTTTCGAAATAGATAGCGAGTGGAAACACAAGCTCTTAAATGGTTTGGATGATATCGGTATTACTTTGCAGTATGAAGATTTGATTGCTGCCTATGAAAAACAACGACCAGCCTACTGGCGGGATTAGAAAAAATAGAAAAGGAACTATAGAACTATGACAAAACACATTCAATGGAACGGAACACTTTCACAAGAAGGCTATGACATTTTAAAAGGTGAAGGCGGATGTATCGTTTGCCCTACTAAAGTTGGTTACATTATCATGACTAGCGATAAGGCAGGTCTTGAACGCAAATTTGAAGCTAAAGAGCGTAACCGTAACAAACCAGGTGTTGTACTTTGTGGTAGCATGGACGAGCTACGCGCTTTAGCACAACTAAACCCAGAAATTGAAGCCTTCTACCAAAAACATTGGGACGAAGACATTCTTCTAGGTTGTATCCTTCCATGGAAACCAGAAGCCTTTGAGAAATTGAAAGCATACGGTGATGGCCGTGAAGAACTCATGACAGACGTTCGTGGAACAAGCTGTTTTGTTATCAAATTCGGGAAAGCAGGAGAACAGTTGGCTGCTAAACTTTGGGAAGAAGGTAAAATGGTCTATGCCTCATCAGCAAACCCATCTGGTAAAGGAAACCGAGGTAAGGTGGAAGGCATCGGAGAACGTATCGAAGAAGCAGTGGACCTTGTCATCGAAGCAGACGACTATGTGGCATCTATCCAACCGGACAAAACGATTGAAACTCGCTACGAGCAAGGTGTGATGGTCTCTATGGTTGATAAAGATGGTAAACTCATACCAGAACAAGGAGGAGCCCGTTCAATCTCGCCAGCACCAGTCGTTATCCGTAAAGGGCTTGACATTGATAAAATCATGATGCATTTGTCAGATACCTTTAACTCATGGGACTACCGTCAGGGGGAGTATTACTAAGATAAAAATGAAGTCTAGTGTTATGAGATATTTAAGCTCCTAACACTGGGCTTTTTCTTTAGAAATTCTTTTCTTTTTCTATAGGATATGATATTCTATATATGAAATAGGATTTTGAAATATTAAATACTGACTAGTCTATATATGAAAATGGAGCTACAAAATGGAAGAAAAATTAAATTATTGGATGATAGTTGCAGGAGGAGGTGGAAAAGTTTGGTCCCTATTTAAAGAAGAGAATATAGCTTGTATAGATTTTGATTCTAATTTGTCTAGTATTCTAGATTATAAAAATCCTCAAGAATTGAAACAGGGAAAACAGAGAGATAAATTTATTTGGAAATTTGCTCATGACATAAAAAAAGATGATTACATAATAGCTACCACAGGGGTTAAGGAAATTTTAGGAATTGGTCAATGTGTGAAACCTTATTATTTTGACGAATCTAAAAAAACATTTAAACATTGTATTGGTGTTAAATGGTTGAAAGTAGATGGTGGATGGGAATACCAAGGTAAAAAAGGTGTAAGACAAACCATCAACTGGGACAGAAACAAGGAACGTATCAATTTATATAAATCCATTCTAAATGGCACATACAGAAAAAATATAGAGAAAGTTGTTATGAATAAAAATATTAACGATTATTTAGATATATTAAGAAAATCCAAAAACCTTATCCTTCGAGGTGCACCTGGTACAGGAAAAACACACCTTGCTATTGATATTGCAAACGAATTAACAGATGGCAACAAAGATCAAATCGACTTTGTACAGTTTCACCCATCTTATGATTATACGGATTTTGTAGAGGGGTTGAGACCGGCATCTAATGGAGATGGTACCATTGAGTTTAAATTAGTAGATGGTATCTTTAAGAAGTTTTGTCAGAAAGCTAGAGACGCTAAGAAAACTGGAGGCCAAGATAATTTTGTCTTCATCATTGATGAAATCAACCGTGGTAAGATTTCTAAGATTTTTGGTGAACTCTTTTTCTCTATTGACCCTGGCTATCGTGGTGAAAAGGGAAGTGTTTCTACCCAATATGCAAATCTACACGAAACTGATGAAATGTTTTATATCCCCGAAAATGTTTACATCATCGGAACTATGAATGATATTGATCGTTCGGTGGATACCTTTGATTTTGCTATGCGTCGTCGTTTTCGTTTTGTTGAAGTTACTGCCGAGAGTCAAGTTGGCATGTTGGATAAAGAGCTGAATATCCATGCAGAAGAAGCAAAAACTCGTCTAAGAAACTTGAATACTGCTATAGAAAACGTTCAGGAATTAAACAGTCATTATCATATCGGACCAAGTTATTTCCTTAAGTTGAAGGATGTAGACTTTGACTATGAATTACTCTGGTCTGATTATCTCAAACCACTTTTGGAAGATTACTTACGGGGTTCTTATGAAGAGTCTGAAACTCTGGCAATATTAAAAAAAGCATTTGATCTGACAAATAAAGAGCAAACAGTTCAGCAAGATACTGGTGATGATAATGCGGATAACTGATAATCAGCATAGAATTGCTAAAGAAGATTTTGTCGCAGAATATCCCAAACTAAGTCAAGCTCTTCTTGATAGAACACTGGATAACCTTTCTAGAGAGGATAATATCTTTATTTTTCCAAACGATTTGACTCATTCTCCTGATTTGGATAAGGACCAAAAGATTTTTGAAACTGTCGATCAGGAAATTAAGACTGGAAATGTGATTGGTTTTCTGGGGTGTGGTCAGGAAAAATTGACGATTTCCTCTCGTTTTTCTGATGAAAGTAACGACCATTTTTTGCATTATCTATTGCAGAAAGTTCTAAATATCAATCTCACTAGTTTGGATGTAGCTTTGTCGCGTGAAGATAAGCTCTATCAACTTTTGATGTATCTCTTCCCCAAGTATCTACAAGCTGCAATTCGAAAAGGTTTTTATAAGGAATACCAAAGATTTTCTCATAACGACAGTCATGTAAAGGGTGTACTAGATGTTGGAAATCATCTGAAAAAAAATTTCCCTTTTACGGGGAATATTGCCTATACCACTAGGGAGTTCACCTATGATAATCCACTCATGCAATTGATTCGTCACACTATTGAATACATTAAAAACCAGATAGGCATTGGTCAAGAGGTATTTGATAATCTCTTAATTAGTCGTGAAAATGTATCTGAAATCGCGCGTGTAACGCCCTCTTATAAACTAGCTGATCGTGCCAAGATTATCAGAATGAATAAAACCAAACCTATTCGACACGCCTATTTCAGAGAGTACAGAAAGCTACAAGAACTTTGCCTGATGATTCTAAATAGAGAAAAGCATGGTTTAGGATATCAAGAGCAAAAAATCCATGGTATTCTTTTTGATGTTTCCTGGCTCTGGGAAGAGTATGTTTATACCTTGTTGCCAAAAGGTTTTGTACATCCCAGAAATAAGGATAAGACAGACGGTATTTCAGTATTTTCTAATCGTGAAAGAAAAGTATTTCCAGATTTTTATCATAAAAAGTTAAAAATAGTTCTAGATGCTAAATATAAAAAACTTGAAGATACTGAAAAAGGAATCAACCGTGAGGACTTATTCCAGCTGATTTCCTATTCTTATATTTTAAAAGCTGAGAAAGCTGGTCTTGTTTTTCCGAGCAAGCACAAGGTTGTTGATAATGAAATAGGAAAGCTAGCAGGTTATGGAGCTTTGTTGAAGAAGTGGTCTATCCAAATTCCTCAGAATGCTTCATCCTACAGTGCGTTTTGTAAAATGATGGAAAACTCCGCAGAAATTTTTAAAAGGAATATTGATAAGGAAGTGGGGAGAAACTAATCTCTCCACTTTTTATATTCAAACCATAAAAACCGAACATTATTGTTTTATAATTGAAATTATTTGACAAAAACTGTACTTTGGTTTATAATAAATTAAGGAAACGTCGGAAAAGACGTAGGGATGCGCAAGCATAGGTAGGTCATCACAAAAGAAACGAGATATCGATATGTTAAATGAATTTCCGATTTTTGATTACGAAGATATTCAGTTGATCCCTAATAAATGTGTCATTAAAAGCCGTGCAGAAGCGGATACAAGTGTCACACTTGGAAATCACACTTTCAAACTACCTGTTGTACCAGCCAACATGCAGACGATTTTGGATGAGAATGTCGCAGAGCAACTGGCTAAAGGCGGATACTTCTACATTATGCACCGTTTTGATGAGGCGGGGCGCATTCCTTTTATCAAACGCATGCATGATCAAGGGCTCATTGCTTCCATTTCTGTTGGTGTTAAGGATTACGAGTATGATTTCGTTAGCCAACTCAAGGATGATGCTCCGGAATATATTACGATTGACATTGCTCATGGTCATGCAGATAGCGTGATTTCTATGATTCAGCACATCAAGAAGGAATTACCAGATACCTTTGTCATTGCTGGGAATGTGGGAACACCAGAAGCTGTGCGTGAATTGGAAAATGCTGGTGCGGATGCTACCAAGGTCGGAATTGGTCCTGGTAAGGTTTGTATCACCAAGGTCAAGACTGGTTTTGGTACAGGTGGTTGGCAGTTGGCAGCACTTCGCTGGTGTGCTAAGGCGGCTCGCAAACCGATTATTGCTGATGGTGGGATTCGTACTCATGGTGATATTGCTAAGTCTATCCGTTTCGGTGCTAGTATGGTCATGATTGGTTCCCTATTTGCAGGACATATCGAAAGCCCAGGAAAGACGATTGAAGTTGATGGGGAACAGTTCAAAGAATACTATGGTTCAGCTTCACAATATCAAAAGGGTGCTTATAAAAACGTGGAAGGAAAACGCATCTTACTTCCTGCCAAAGGACACTTGCAAGACACCCTTACTGAGATGGAGCAGGATCTGCAAAGTGCCATTTCCTACGCAGGTGGACGAAAGGTTGCCGACCTCAAGCACGTTGATTATGTGATCGTGAAAAACTCTATCTGGAATGGTGATGCATCCCACTAATGGACGCTTAGTCCACCCATAAAAAACTTGTTATTAGAGCAAATTTCTGTTATAATAAGACAAGTTTCCACCCTTAGTGTAATGGATATCACGTAAGATTCCGGTTCTTGAGATGGGGGTTCGATTCCCTCAGGGTGGATGTAAATAGCCTATGAAAGCCTTCAAGTAAGGCTTTTTTCTTTATACTGCCCCTAAAATTGAAAATTTTTTTAAAAAATGCTCAATTCCCCTCTAGTCCCGTTTTAAAGTGACTCAGGGGGCTTTTTTTGATATAATAAGAAGGACTGTTATCAGTTAGAAAGAGGTTGGTATGAAAGAATTACAAACTGTACTGAAAGACCGTTTTGCAATCGAATTTGCAGATAAAAAGCTACTAGAAACTGCCTTTACTCATACGAGTTATGCCAATGAGCACCGCCTCTTAAAAATTTCACACAATGAGCGCTTGGAATTTTTAGGAGACGCTGTTCTGCAATTATTGATTTCAGAATACCTGTATAAAAAATATCCTAAGAAACCAGAGGGTGATTTGTCCAAGCTCCGTGCCATGATTGTCCGTGAGGAGAGTTTGGCTGGTTTTGCGCGTGATTGCCAGTTTGATCAGTTTATCAAGCTGGGTAAGGGGGAAGAAAAGTCTGGTGGGCGCAATCGTGACACCATTCTTGGCGATGCCTTTGAAGCCTTTCTGGGAGCGTTGCTTTTGGACAAGGATGTTGCTAGAGTAAAAGAATTTATCTATCAAGTCATGATCCCCAAGGTTGAAGCAGGTGACTTTGAAATGATTAAGGATTACAAGACGCACCTGCAAGAGCTGCTCCAGGTCAATGGAGATGTGGATATTCGCTACCAGGTGACCTCTGAAACGGGACCTGCCCATGAGAAGGTTTTTGATGTAGAAGTTCTAGTTGAGGGTAAGAGTATCGGAAAAGGTCAAGGCCGTTCTAAAAAATTGGCAGAACAAGAGGCCGCCAAAAATGCAGTTGAGAAAGGGCTGGATTCATGTATTTAAAGGAAATTGAGATTCAGGGATTCAAGTCCTTTGCTGACAAGACTAAGGTCGTCTTTGATCAAGGTGTGACAGCTGTCGTTGGGCCCAATGGTTCTGGGAAGTCAAATATTACAGAAAGTCTGCGATGGGCCTTGGGGGAGTCTAGTGTCAAGAGCCTCCGTGGTGGTAAGATGCCCGATGTCATTTTTGCTGGGACTGAAAGTCGTAAACCGCTCAATTATGCTTCGGTTGTCGTGACTTTGGATAATGAAGATGGCTTTATCAAGGATGCTGGACAAGAAATCAAGGTTGAGCGCCATATCTATCGTAGTGGAGATAGTGAGTATCGAATTGATGGCAAGAAAGTGCGCTTGCGTGATATTCATGACCTTTTCTTAGATACCGGTTTGGGACGGGATTCTTTCTCCATCATTTCCCAAGGGAAGGTTGAGGAAATTTTTAACTCCAAGCCCGAAGAACGCCGTGCTATTTTTGAAGAAGCTGCGGGTGTTTTGAAATACAAGACTCGTCGAAAAGAAACAGAAAGCAAACTGCAACAAACTCAAGACAATCTCGACCGCTTAGAGGACATTATCTATGAGTTGGACAATCAAATCAAGCCTCTTTCCAAACAAGCTGAAAATGCTCGTAAGTTTCTCGACTTGGATGGTCAACGCAAGGCGATTTACTTGGATGTACTGGTTGCCCAAATCAAGGAAAACAAGACTGAACTAGAGCTAACAGAAGAAGAACTAACTCAAGTTCAGGAACTCTTGACTAGCTATTACCAAAAGCGTCAAGAGTTAGAAGAAGAAAATCAAAGTCTTAAAAAGAAACGCCAAGATCTCCAAGCTCAAATGTCCAAAGACCAAGGAAGTTTGATGGATCTGACGAATCTGATAAGTGATTTAGAGAGAAAATTAGCCCTATCAAAACTGGAGTCCGAGCAGGTAGCCCTCAATCAACAAGAAGCACAAGCCCGTTTGACTGCTTTGGAAGATAAGAGAAAGACTCTAAGTAAAGAGAAATCTGAAAAAGAAGCGAACTTGGCACAGTTAGAGGAAAATCTAGCTGAAAATAACAAGGAACTCAATCGTTTAGAGGCAGAAATGCTAGCTTTTTCAGATGATCCTGACCAGATGATCGAGCTCTTACGCGAACGCTTTGTCGCTCTTTTACAAGAAGAAGCGGATGTCTCAAACCAACTGACCCGCATCGAGAATGAGTTGGAAAACAGCCGTCAACTCTCTCAAAAACAAGCAGATCAACTTGAGAAATTGAAAGAACAACTGGCTACAGCTAAAGAGAAGGCTAGTCAACAGCAGGCTGAGCTTGAAACTGCTAAGGAGCAGGTTCAGAAATTATTGGCTGACTACCAAGCTAGTGCCAAGGAGCAAGAGGAACAAAAAGTTTCTTACCAAGCCCAGCAGAGCCAACTCTTTGACCGTCTGGATAGTCTCAAAAACAAGCAGGCTAGAGCCCAGAGTTTGGAAAATATCCTTAGAAATCATAGCAACTTTTACGCGGGTGTTAAGAGTGTTCTCCAAGAAAAAGACCGTCTTGGTGGGATCATTGGTGCAGTTAGTGAACATTTGACCTTTGATGTGCATTATCAAACTGCCCTAGAGATTGCGCTTGGCGCAAGCAGTCAGCACATCATCGTAGAAGATGAGAAGGCGGCGACTAAGGCTATTGATTTCCTCAAACGCAACAGATCTGGACGTGCAACCTTCCTTCCGTTGACGACTATCAAGGCTCGTACGATTTCTAGTCAGAATCAAGACGCTATCGCTGCAAGTCCAGGATTTCTGGGTATGGCAGATGAGTTGGTGTCGTTTGATACTAGACTAGAAGCTATTTTTAAGAACTTGCTAGCCACAACGGCTATCTTTGATACAGTAGAACATGCGCGTGCCGCAGCTCGTCAAGTTCGTTATCAGGTTCGTATGGTGACACTGGATGGGACAGAGTTGCGCACAGGTGGTTCCTACGCGGGTGGTGCCAATCGCCAGAATAACAGTATCTTCATCAAGCCAGAGCTAGAGCAATTACAAAAAGAAATTGCTGAAGAAGAAGCTAGTCTGCGTTCGGAAGAAGAAAGTTTGAAGACCTTGCAAGATGAGATGGCGGTATTGACAGAAAGATTAGAAGCCATCAAGTCTCAGGGGGAGCAAGCTCGTATACAGGAGCAAGGCTTGTCCCTCGCTTATCAGCAAACTAGTCAGCAAGTGGAAGAGTTAGAAACTCTTTGGAAACTTCAAGAAGAGGAATTAAATCGCCTTACTGAAGGTGATTGGCAAGCGGATAAGGAAAAATACCAAGAGCGCCTTGCTACTATCGCCAGTGAAAAGCAAAATCTGGAAGCTGAGATTGAAGAAATTAAGTCTAATAAAAACGCTATTCAAGAACGTTATCAAAACTTGCAGGAACAAGTAGCGCAAGCACGCTTGCTTAAGTCAGAACTGCAAGGACAAAAGCGGTATGAAGTGACTGATATTGAACGCCTAGGTAAGGAATTGGATAACCTCAATCTCGAACAAGAGGAAATCCAGCGTCTTCTCCAAGAAAAGGTTGATAATCTTGAGAAGGTTGATACGGATATGCTAAGTCAGCAGGCGGAAGAGGCCAAAACTCAGAAAACAAACCTCCAACAAGGTTTGATACGCAAGCAGTTTGAGTTGGATGATATCGAGGGTCAACTGGATGATATTGCCAGTCATTTAGACCAAGCTCGCCAGCAGAATGAGGAGTGGATTCGCAAACAAACACGTGCTGAAGCTAAGAAGGAAAAGGTCAGCGAACGCTTGCGCTATCTACAAGCTCAATTAACAGACCAGTACCAGATCAGCTATAATGAGGCTCTAGAAAAAGCGCATGAACTGGAAAATCTCACTCTGGCAGAGCAAGAGGTTAATGATTTAGAGAAGGCTATTCGCTCACTGGGTCCTGTCAACTTAGATGCTATTGACCAGTACGAAGAAGTCCACAATCGTTTGGATTTCCTAAATAGCCAACGAGATGATATTTTGTCTGCGAAAAACCTACTCCTTGAGACTATCACAGCGATGAATGATGAGGTTAAGGAGCGCTTCAAATCAACCTTTGAGGCTATTCGTGAGTCCTTCAAAGTGACCTTTAGACAGATGTTTGGCGGTGGTCAGGCAGACTTGATATTGACTGAGGGCGATCTTTTAACAGCTGGTGTGGAGATTTCTGTTCAACCACCAGGTAAGAAAATCCAATCTCTCAACCTCATGAGTGGTGGCGAGAAAGCCCTATCAGCTCTGGCTCTGCTTTTCTCAATCATCCGAGTTAAGACTATTCCTTTCGTTATCTTGGACGAGGTAGAGGCGGCACTAGACGAAGCCAATGTTAAACGCTTTGGGGATTACCTCAATCGTTTTGACAAGGATAGTCAGTTTATCGTCGTGACCCACCGTAAGGGAACGATGGCGGCAGCGGACTCTATCTATGGAGTTACCATGCAAGAATCAGGTGTTTCTAAGATTGTTTCCGTTAAGCTAAAAGATTTGGAAGAGACAGTAGACTAGTTACCAAATGATAGCATCTCTTAGGAGGTGCTATTTTTTAAAACTAAAGTGCTAAATTTTCTCTTACGGTCAGTTCAGGCGCAAAAAACGACATTTGGGATTTCCTCTTAGCGAAAAGACTTTCTCTATGATATAATAGTTTCATGATTACAACAGTACCTATTAAGAACGAAAAAGATATTGCAGTACCAGGTAATACAGTCCTTGTACTAGGTTATTTTGATGGCATCCACAAGGGGCATCAGAAACTTTTTGAAGTGGCCAGTAAGGCTTCTATGAAGGATTATCTGCCAGTTGTCGTGATGACCTTTACAGAGTCGCCAAAACTTGCCTTGCAACCTTACCAACCTGAGCTTATGCTCCATATCGTCAATCACGAGGAACGGGAGCACAAGATGAAATGGCATGGGGTAGAGGCTCTTTTCTTACTTGACTTTAGTAGCAAATTTGCCAATCTAACAGGGCAGGAATTCTTTGATACCTATGTTCGAGCTTTAAAACCAGCGATTATCGTAGCGGGATTTGATTACACGTTTGGTTCAGATAAGAAAACCGCGGATGAACTGAAGGACTATTTTGATGGAGAGATCATCATTGTTCCTCCAGTTGAGGATGAAAAGGGCAAGATTAGTTCTACACGGATTCGCCAGGCAATTCTTGATGGAGATGTAAAGGAAGTCAATCATCTGCTCGGCACACCTCTCCCATCTCGTGGGATGGTCGTTCATGGGAATGCCCGTGGGCGGACTATTGGTTATCCAACAGCCAATCTAGTCCTAAGAGACCGAACTTACATGCCAGCTGACGGTGTTTATGTAGTCGATGTCGAGGCGCAACGTCAGAGATATCGTGGAATGGCGAGCGTTGGCAAAAATGTCACCTTTGATGGAGAAGAACCACGTTTTGAAGTCAATATTTTTGACTTTTCAGATGATATTTACGGTGAGACAGTCATGGTCTACTGGCTGGACCGTGTTCGCGATATGGTCAAATTTGACTCCGTAGAGGAACTGGTAGACCAACTCCAGAAAGATGAAGAGATTGCTCGGAACTGGAAGGATGGAGAGTAGGAAAGTTTAAAAAAGTGAACCATATTTTGTGTTCGCTTTTTTATTTTTGAAAGAAATTTTTATATTGAGAAACATAATTGAAGCTTAATTGAAAATCTGTTAAAATAGTGATATTCATAACTTTAAAACCAAAGAAAAGAGACTAGTATGATTACAGGCGAATTAAAAAATAAAATTGATCAGCTGTGGGAAATGTTGTGGACTGAAGGAAATGCAAATCCTCTAACAAATATTGAACAATTGACTTATCTTCTGTTTATGAAGGATTTGGATAGTGTCGAGCTTGGACGCGAAAGCGATGCTGAGTTTCTAGGAATTTCTTATGAGGGAATTTTTCCAAAAGACAAACCTGAATACCGTTGGTCGACTTTTAAAAATATGGGAGATGCTCAGGAAGTCTATCGTTTAATGACACAGGAGATTTTTCCATTTATGAAGAATCTTAAGGGTGATACTGATGATACAGCTTTTTCACGTTATATGCGAGAAGCTATCTTTCAAATTAATAAACCTGCTACGCTCCAAAAGGTGATTTCTATATTAGATGAATTTCCAACTAGAGGGTCAGATATAGATTTTGATAATGACACACAGGGAATTAATGATATTGGCGACATCTATGAATATCTGCTATCAAAATTGTCAACCGCAGGTAAAAATGGACAATTCCGTACACCTCGTCACATCATCGATATGATGGTTGAGTTGATGCAACCAACTATCAAGGATATTATCTCAGATCCTGCTATGGGGTCTGCTGGTTTCTTAGTATCTGCTAGCCGCTACCTAAAGCGTAAAAAAGATGAATGGGAAACCAATCCAGATAATATCAACCATTTTCATAACAATATGTTTCATGGAAATGATACGGATACAACCATGCTTAGACTTGGTGCAATGAATATGATGCTGCATGGAGTGGAAAATCCACAAATTAGTTATCTTGACTCACTATCTCAAGATAATGAAGAAGCAGATAAATACACTTTAGTTCTAGCAAATCCTCCATTTAAAGGGTCACTTGACTACGATTCAACTTCAAATGATCTCCTTGCAACTGTAAAAACCAAAAAAACAGAATTACTTTTCCTTGCTCTTTTCTTGCGTACATTGAAACCAGGGGGACGTGCAGCAGTTATTGTACCTGACGGTGTCCTCTTTGGTTCTTCTAAAGCCCATAAAGGAATTCGTCAGGAAATTGTAGAGAATCATAAATTGGATGCTGTAATATCAATGCCAAGTGGCGTTTTCAAACCTTATGCTGGAGTTTCAACTGCCATTCTCATCTTTACAAAAACTGGAAATGGTGGAACGGATAAGGTCTGGTTTTACGATATGAAAGCAGATGGTTTAAGTTTGGATGATAAACGACAACCGATCAGTGATAATGATATTCCAGATATTATCGAACGTTTCCATCAACTCGACAACGAAGCAGAACGTAAGAGAACGGACCAGTCTTTCTTTGTTCCAGTCGATGAGATAAAGGATAATGATTATGATTTATCGATCAATAAATACAAAGAAATTGAGTATGAAAAAGTTGAGTATGAACCAACAGAAGTCATCTTAAAGAAAATTAATGATCTAGAAAAAGAAATTCAAGCTGGATTAGCAGAGTTAGAGGAATTGCTCAAGTAGGGAGATACAGGTATGAAAAAAGTGAAGTTGGGGGAAGTTTGTGAGATTTTATCTGGTTACGCTTTTAAATCATCACAATTTAACGATAAAAAAATCGGTCTCCCCTTAATACGAATTCGAGATGTAGAAAGAGGTTTTTCTGATACCTACTTTGAAGGAGATTTTCCAGAAGAATATCTTATTCATAGGGGAGATTTATTGATTACAATGGATGGTAGTTTTATAATGAAAAAATGGGAAGGAGATTTGGCACTACTTAATCAACGTGTTTGTAAGTTAAGAATAACTGATGAAAATGTGGATGAAGGTTATCTTTCTTGGATAATACCTAAATTTTTGAAAGAAATTGAAGACAAGACTCCTTTTGTAACGGTAAAACATCTTTCAGTTGCTAAAATTAAAAATATCTCGTTTTTCTTGCCTGATATACAAGAACAGAAGATAATATCAAAGAAACTGGATACTATAAGGCAGATTTATAATTTTCGTAAAAAACAGTCAGAGAAATATAACGAGCTCGTCAAATCCCGATTTAACAAGATGTTTGGGGATTTTTATACTACATTATTCCCCAAATATAAAATAGGTGAAAAATTTGAACTTTCTAGTGGAAGTACACCATCAAGAGATAATAAATTATATTGGGATAGCGGAACGATTAATTGGGTAAAAACAACTGAGGTAATAAATAAAGAAATTACGGAAACTGAGGAAAAAATCACAAAATTTGCCTTAGAGAATACATCTCTTAAACTTTTTCCAGTTAATACAATATTAATTGCTATGTATGGTCAAGGACAAACAAGAGGAAGAAGTGCAATCCTCAAAGTTGAATCTACTAGCAACCAAGCATGTGGTGCTATATTTCCAAATGAAATAGACAATCCAGTTTTTATTTGGCATCAATTAATGCTAAGGTATAGCGAATTACGAGAACTTGGACGAGGAGGAAATCAACCTAATTTAAACGGTCAACTGATTAAAAATTTTGAACTGATTCTCCCCCCTCTTTCCCTCCAAAACGAATTCGCAGACTTTGTAGCTCAGGTTGACAAATCACAATTGGCAATTCAAAAATCTCTGGAAGAATTGGAAACCTTGAAAAAATCACTTATGCAGGAGTATTTTGGTTAAGATTTGAGATAGCAGTTTACACTATCGTTGTAATTACCGTAATTATTTGTTATAATACTTCAAAGGAGGAAATCAGATGGTCGTAAAAACAAGAAAACAAGGAAATTCAATCACCATTACGATTCCAAGCGAATTCAATATTCCAAGTGGTGTTAAATATGAAGCAAAATTGTTACCAAGTGGCGAAATTATCTTTACTCCTGAAGAATTGGATCATCAGGTCTCTTATGTTTCTGATGATGCCTTTAACTTAAAATTGGATACAATTTTTGATGAATACGACGATGTTTTCAAAGCTTTGGTGGAAAAATGACAGTCTATCTAACAGAAAAGCAAATTGAAAAAATCAATGCTTTAGCAATTCAACGGTATTCTCCAAATGAGAAAATTCAAACAGTTAGTCCTTCAGCGTTAAATATGATTGTGAACTTACCAGAACAATTTGTTTTTGGCAAGCCTCTTTATCCAACAATTTTTGATAAAGCAACAATATTATTTGTCCAATTGATAAAGAAGCATGTCTTTGCCAACGCCAATAAACGAACAGCTTTCTTTGTTTTGGTGAAGTTTTTACAATTAAATGGTTATCACTTTGCTGTTTCCGTGGAAGAAGCGGTTGATATGTGTGTGACTATAGCGGTAGAAGCTTTAACTGATGAAAAAATGATAAGCTATTCTAAATGGGTTTCTGAATATTCTGTCAGAGAAAAGGTCACAAAGTAAGATAGTATGCTGGATTGAAATGAGCATAAGAAAAAATGAAAAGACAATATTAGAATTCTGTAATGCAGAAACTGATATTGTCTCTTTTTATTGATGAGTAATAATGAAAGTGAGAATTTATGGAATCAAAAATTACAATTATCATACAAGAAATGTTACCCCTTTTAAATAATGAACAATTACTAGCATTGCGAGAGAGTTTAGAGCGCCATCTAGTGGATGGAAAAAAGAAGCAGAAGCATTCTAATAATAATCTGTTGCAATTATTCATCACTGCTAAGCAGGTGGAGGGCTGTAGCGCAAAAACAATACGTTATTATCAGAGAACAATTGAAAATTTGTTTCATCATATTAAGGAATCTGTGACACAACTGACAACAGATGATTTAAGGAGTTATTTAGCAAATTATCAGTCTGAAAAGGACTGTAGTAAGGCGAATTTGGACAATATTCGGCGTATATTGTCCTCTTTTTTTGCTTGGCTTGAGCAAGAGGAATATATCATCAAGAATCCTATTCGAAGGATTAAAAAAATTAAGACAGAACAAAATGTGAAAGAAACTTATACGGATGAACATCTCGAAATTATGAGAGATAATTGTGAAAATTTAAGAGATTTGGCAATGATTGACCTACTAGCATCAACAGGTATGCGTGTAGGAGAACTGGTCCAGTTGAATCGTTCTGATATTGATTTTGAAAACAGAGAGTGCGTTGTTTTTGGAAAAGGTAAAAAGGAAAGACCCGTATATTTTGATGCTCGTACGAAAATTCATTTAAGAAACTATCTCAATTATAGAAAAGATAGTCATCCAGCTCTTTTTGTAACGCTACTTGGAAAAGCCCAGAGACTTGGAATTGCTGGTGTCGAGATTCGATTGAGAAAATTAGGACAAAAACTTGGAATACAAAAGGTTCATCCACATAAATTCAGAAGAACCCTAGCGACTAAGGCTATTGATAAAGGAATGCCTATTGAACAAGTCCAAAAACTACTTGGTCACAGCAAAATTGATACAACCCTGGCCTATGCCATGGTAAACCAAAGCAACGTTAAACATTCGCATCAAAAATTCATCTCTTAACTGCAAATCCCGATATTTCGAGGAGGTGGTTGCATGAAGAAAGTGAAGTTAGGGGAAATTTGTGAGATAGTTACAGGCTCAACTCCAAAGAGTAGTAATCCAAATTATTGGAATGGAGAATACAAATGGATTACTCCTGCAGAAATTAGTGATGATGATTTTATCGTTTTTGACACACAACGAAAAATTACGAAGTTAGGAATTGAAAAAACGGGATTGAAATCATTTCCTAAGGGAACGGTTTTGCTATCATCTCGTGCTCCGATAGGTAAAGTTGCTATTTCAGGATGTGAGATGTATTGTAATCAAGGTTTTAAAAATTTTATCTGCTCAAATAAAATCAACAATGAATATTTGTATTATTTTTTAAAATCAAGAAAAAATTATTTGAATATTTTGGGAAGAGGAGCAACATTCAAGGAAATATCTAAAAGTATTGCATATGATATTGAGATTTTTTTGCCAACGTATGATATACAGAGGAAACAAGTTAAAGTTCTTAAAAAAATTGATAAACTTATTTATACTAGAAAAGAACAGTTGATTGAGTTTGAACATCTTGTAAAATCCCGATTTAACGAGATGTTTGGGGATGATTCAAATTTTGATATTGACAGATTAAATAACTCTATAAAAGAAATGTTTATTGGTCCTTTTGGCAGTTCATTAAAAAATGAGTATTTTGTTCAAAAAGAAAAATCATACTGTATGGTTTATGAGCAAAAACACGCGATTAAAAAGACAATGAATTTGGAAACTAGGTATGTAGATGAAAAAAAATATAAGGAATTAAAGAGATTTTCGATTTATGGTGGAGATATTATAGTTAGTTGTAGAGGAACAATTGGGGAAATTTTTCAAGTACCAAATGATGCCCCTCTAGGTATAATGCACCCATCTATTATGAAAATTCGGTTAGATAATTCTAAGTATATTCCAGTGTTCTTTACATTTATGTTAAGTGAGTATATGAAAGTACAAAAGAATAATTCACAAGGCAGTGGTGTTAAAATGGCGATTACTGCATCTGAGCTTGGAAAGATAGAATTCCCCCTCCCCCCTCTTTCCCTCCAAAACGAATTCGCAGACTTTGTAGCTCAGGTCGACAAATCACAATTTGCTTGTGGGATAGTTATAAAACTGTGGAGAAATAGCTTGAAATCTAGTATAATATAGCTATCTATTTATTCAAAGTGAGAGAAAAATGGGAAATTTTGATTTTCTTTTAAACAACGAAGAGTATGAATCTTTTTCAAAGCCTTGTATAGAAGCTGAGAATATGATCGCGACATCTACTGTAGCTACTGCTTTTATGGCACGCCGTGCTTTGGAGCAGGCTGTTCATTGGATATATAGTCACGATTCATATTTAGAAGCTCCCTATCGTGCCACCTTATCTTCTTTGGTATGGGATGATGATTTTAGAGAGATTGTGGATCCTGAGCTCCATAGGCAGATTGTTCTTTTAATTCGATGGGGAAATCATGCTGCACATGGTGGAGAAATTAAGGAACGAGAAGCGATTTTGGCTTTGCATCATTTGTATCAATTTGTCAATTTTATTGATTATTGCTACAGTAACGAGTTTGTGGAGCGTTATTTCGACGAGCAGTTATTGCCACTTTCAGCAAACATCAAGTTTCGAGAAACGCCACAATCTATGGCGAAATTACAAAACAGTTTGCCAGATCTTCCTGATTTCGATGAACAGATGGCTAGTCAGTCCTTAACTATTCAAGAGACTTATACTGAAAAACGTGAAACAGCAGCTCTGCGGCAAGATGTACCTTTCCATATCGATCTACTATCTGAAGCAGAGACAAGAAAACTCTTTATTGATATTGATCTCCGTTTAGCAGGTTGGACATTTGAGGAAAACTGTCGTGTTGAGGTAGCCGTTCATGGTTTGAAGCATGGTACAGGAACTGGATACTGTGACTATGTCCTTTATGGCAAAAATGGGAAAGTTCTAGCAATTGTTGAGGCCAAAAAGGCATCTGTAAATCCAGAAGTAGGGGAGGTTCAGGTCAAGGAATATGCTGAAGCTCTTGAGAAACAAATCGGCTATAGGCCAATTTGCTTTATTACCAATGGTTTAAAGCACTACATACTTGATGGTGTTAATCGTCGGAAGGTTTCAGGGTTCTATTCTCAAGAAGAGTTGCAACTTTTGATGGACAGACGTCACTTGCAAAAACCACTCAAGGATATTTCTAGTAAAATTAGGGACGACATTTCTGGACGTCACTATCAGAAACATGCGATTACAAGTGTCTGTGAAACATTCTCTAATAATCGCAGACAGGCACTCTTGGTTATGGCAACTGGGTCTGGGAAAACCCGTACAGCGGTTTCCCTAGTTGATATCCTTTCGCGTCATAACTGGGTAAAAAATGTTCTTTTTTTAGCTGATAGAACTTCCCTAGTTAAGCAAGCTTATGATTCGTTTAGGAAATTACTTCCAGATCTTTCAGTTTGTAATTTCTTAGAGGATAAAGATAGTGCTCGATCTAGTCGTATGGTTTTTTCAACCTATCCGACTATGATAGGAGCGATCAGTGATCAAGAAGAAGTAAATCAACGACCCTTTACTGTTGGGCACTTTGACCTTATCATAATTGATGAATCTCACCGTTCTATTTATCAGAAATACAAATCAATTTTTGATTATTTTGATGCAAGGATTGTAGGATTAACTGCTACTCCGCGTCAAGATTTGGATAAAAACACCTATAGTTTCTTTAACTTGGAGAATGGTGTTCCAACATACGCATACGATTTGGAAGAGGCTGTAAAAGATGGTTATTTAGTAGCTTATCATTCGATTGAAACTAAGTTAAAACTACCAACGGATGGTCTACATTACGATGATTTATCCCAAGACGAAAAAGAATATTTTGATAGTCAATTTGAAGATGGTAGTTCTGAGAAAGATATTGATCCTGAGGATTTTAATACCTCTATTTTCAATAGAAAAACAGTCAAAATTGTTCTAGACGAACTAATGACAAGAGGAATTCAGACAGCTTCAGGTGACGAAATTGGTAAAACCATTATCTTTGCTAAAAACCATCGACATGCTGAATACATCAGAGATATTTTTAACGAACGCTATCCTGAAAAAGGAAGCGATTATGCTCAAGTGATTGATTATAGCATTAAGCATTATCAAACCTTAATTGATGATTTTAAAATTAAGGAGAAATACCCTCAAATTGCAATTTCTGTTGATATGTTGGATACAGGTATTGATGTACCAGAGGTTGTTAATTTAATCTTTTTCAAGAAAGTGCGTTCTAAAACTAAGTTTTGGCAGATGATTGGCCGTGGAACCCGTCTTTGTAAAGATTTATTCGGCCCTGAGCAGGATAAGGAAAATTTCTTGGTATTTGATTATGGCGATAATTTTGAATATTTCAAAGCTGATCCAAGAGAAGGAGATGGTCGTCACATTGTTTCTCTGACTCAACGTTTGTTTAACATCAAGGTGGACTTGATTCGTGAACTGCAGGAGCTTCGTTATCAAGATGATCAGTTTGCTAGAGAATACCGTCAACAACTCGTCTCAGAACTTCATGAACGTATGGTGAGCTTAAATGAGTTAGACTTTAGGGTTCGTATGGTCTTAGATACAGTTTATACTTACAGAAAGTTGGAAAATTGGCAAAATCTAACGACCGTCACAAGTGAAACAATCCAGAAAGATCTTTCGCCGATTCTATTTGAAGAAAATAAAGAAGACGAGATGGCGAGACGATTTGATTTATGGCTGTTTCAGATACAGTTAGGACAACTGTTGGCTAAGCCAGCAACTGTCCATATATCTCAAGTTATGAAAACAGCTAAAGCCCTTGCTAGGGTTGGCAATATACCACAAGTTTTTGCACAGGCTGAAATTATCAGGAAAGTACAAGAACCTGAATTTTGGGAAGAAGTTAGTTTATCCGAGTTGGAAAAAATACGCCTTGCGCTTCGAGATTTACTACAGTTTCTGGATAAACCGGAACGCACTGTATATTATGTCAATTTTGATGATCACATTCTTTCCACTGTCCATGATACTAAGCCATATTTACAAGTCAATGACCTGCGATCTTATAATGAAAAAGTTGAACATTATTTGAAAACTCATCTAGATGATGAAGCAATTTCTAAGTTATACCATAATGAAAAATTGACCTCTCAAGATTTACTTGCACTTGAAACATTGCTATGGGAAAAATTAGGTAGCAAGTCAGATTACCAACAACATTATGAAAATAAGGCAATTCCTAGATTGGTTCGTGAGATTATTGGTTTAGATAGAGAGGCTGCTAATCAAGTTTTTTCTAAATTTTTATCGGATGAGAGTCTCAATGCCAAGCAGATTTCTTTTGTGAAATTGATTGTAGATTACATTGTAGAGAATGGTTGCTTGGAGACCAAAGTTTTAACACAAGAGCCGTTTAAATCGTATGGTTCAGTTCAACTACTCTTTCAACACCAACTCCCTATACTTCGTAATATTGTCCAAACAATTGAACTCATTAATGATCGAGCTGGAGAAGCAGCATAAATAATAAGAGGTTATAAATGCTAACGCAAGAAGAAATGAATGTTCTGGTACCGGAAAAATTAGCAAAAATTGAGCGTGATTTCGATGTCAAAGTTTTGTGGGCTATTGAGTCTGGTAGTCGTGCTTGGGGATTTGAGTCTCCTGATAGTGACTTTGATGTGCGATTTATCTACAAACACAAGCAAGATTTTTATCTCCGTTTGAATGAACAGCGTGATGTTATCGAGCTACCAATTGACGACACTTGGGATGTGAGTGGCTGGGATTTAGACAAGACTTTAAAACTCCTTTATAAGTCAAATCCTACACTTTTTGAATGGTTACAGTCACCAATTGTTTATCAACAAACGGATTTTATCGAGCGCATGCGTCCTCTTGCCAACCAGTATTTTTCTGAGAAAAAAATGCTGTATCATTACTTGAATACTGCTAGAACTCATATGAATAAGTACCTTTCAGGAGACAAGGTCAAACCTAAAAAGTATTTCTATGCGCTGCGTCCCATTTTGGTCTGCCGTTGGATTGAAAAATACCATTCAGTTCCGCCAATTTTGTTTGATGATTTAGTGAAAGAATTGCTTCCTGATGAGATGAAAGAGCATGTATCAAGATTGCTTGATATCAAGGTAAAGGGACCTGAAGGTATGGAAATTGATCCGATTATGCCGATCCAATACTACATCATCAAAAATATCAAAGAGCTGGATGCATACGTTCAAAGTGTTCGTGAGGAAAAGAAAGACTGGAAAGCTCTAAATCAATTTTTTCTTGAAGAATTAGGCCGCGACTGAGGTTTTTTATGGGTAAATGGACATGTAAATGTGGGCAAGAAATGAATGACCACCGAGCGCCCGATCCAAATGCTTATTCAGTTTATTCGGATGAGTTGTTTGAAGAAATCATAAATAAAGCTGACGACCATAATAAAATTTCTTATGATGATATTTCTGAAGCGTCATTTTATATGTGGAAGTGCCCTGAGTGTGGCAGTTTCATGGTTTTCGGCGAAGACGGGGATGGAGATCACTTTACTTTTTATGAGCGCCAAGAAGTAGAAAAGGTAGAGCCTCTCTTTGATCCAGATCAAGAGTTAAATCTTGTTGTGGTTGAGTTTCAGGAAGGAGGGAATGGTTATACTTATATTTGTGATGACCCAAATATCCATATAGGACACGCTGTTATTGTCCCAGTCGGGAAGGAAAATACTGAAAAAAATGCTTTAGTTGTACAGAAGTATCATGCCCTACCAAAGGATATCACTTTTCCTGTTGAAAAGTTAAAACGTGTCATTCGTAGGTATTCACATTTCGACCCAATCACTTCGAAAAACGTTTTTAGAAATTTAAAAAAGTTAGGAAGAATTCTAGATGTTTGCTCTAAAAATGCTAACCCCAACTCTCAGCAAACATATTATAGTATCAAAACTCCTTTAGGATATTTCTGGTTAGAATTAAATGGAGTTCCGATTCCAATGAAAATCACACAGATTCAAGTCAAAGATAAAAAATACCAAGTTGATAGCGCCCTTTATATAAAACCTTCAGAGATTAACTGTAGAAGATTTTATGAACTGGAATTATGTGCAGATTTTGATATTGATGCTTCTAGATGGATCGATGTTCTCTCTGATGAAAACGTTTGGGGAAATACTTGGGAACTAAATGGTCTTCAATTTGGTATTACTGCAGGGGAGTCTCCAGAATTTGAAGACGAAGTTGTAGCGAGAAAGTATAGTCGTGTCCCACTTTATTATGACTGGCACCCTGAATTTGAAGATTATTATGGCTTCAGTTTAGCTTGGAAAAAATACGAGTCTGATAGCGATTTGTCAATAGATTTCTATACAACGTAAGAAGTTTTTATATCAAATAATAGCATTGGTATGTTTTCAAAAAGTAACAATCTCTTTCTAAAACACGCGATAGACATAAGGATTTTCTGGTTTGTCTACTTTTGTGAAACTCTCAACCTCTAGTGTTGGGAGTTTTTGCTTGAGTTCTTTATGATAGTGGAGGGTCAGGGTTCCTCTAGCGGTGATCCAGGTATTGTCAGGATACTGGCGTGAGTTTCCCTTGGTCAAGAGTCCATATACACCAGAGTCTGCGATACAGTGGATGATGCCAAAGCGAAAGAGGAACTGGCTATCTGGATGGCTAGGATCGTTATAGACAAAGCCTGTAAACTCGATTTTCTTTCCTTCAAACTCTTGAGGGTAGTCATAGAGAACTTCCATGACCTCCATATAGTTATCGTCTGTAATTTGAATGGTTGGCTGGGAGAGGTATTTGTCAGCTGTAGTCCTCATTTCCTTTTCATAAGCAGATTTGGAAAAATAGGAACTGGTATCGGGTTTGAGATATTGACTGGATGTGCCTTCGCTTGCCTGAATAGCAGTATCGATTCCCTCAGCAAGTGGAAAATGGTATCCCTTAGCAGACACGGTTCTCGAGTCCAAACTTACGGTAGGAAAGGCAACTACAATCAATAGAGGTAGTGACAGTAACAGGATGCTGATTCGCCTAGCTCGACGACTTTCTAAATGGCTGTGAGAGTTGATTTTCTTGATCCAGATATAGAATTGGACCAGAGCCAATAGAAGAGAAAGGAGCATGGAAATATAGACTAGATAGGAATAGTGGAGGTTAATGTAGTGACTGAGCTTGCCAGAAAGCTGCAGATACAGAGTTAGGGCAAAATAACCCAGTAAAATGAAAAATCGCATCATAACATCACCCCCATCATGTAAGAATAAAGCAAGACAAGCACTGTCACAATACCCATAAATTGCCAGATGAAGCGCACTTTGAGATAGTGTTTCATCATGAGGAGATTTTTGATATCAAGCATGGGGCCTATGATCAGAAAGGCAAGGACTGGCGCTAGGCCGAAGCTCGAGAGGAGAGAAGCTCCGATAAAGGCGTCCGCCTCGCTACAAAGAGAGAGGAGAAAGGCTAGAAACATGAGCAAGAGAATCGCAAGGACTGGACTTGCACTGATAGAGGTCAAGATCCGAGTCGGGACATAGACCTGCACGATAGCCGCAAAGAGACAGCCAAAGACCAAGTAACGCCCCATATCGAAAAACTCATCAATAGCTTGTATAAAGATCTGAAACACTTTTCTAGCGGGACCCAAGTGTGAAAAGTCATGTTCATGGCAAGCGATAGGATTCTCTTTTTGAATGGGTTCCTTCCAGAAAAATCCTAGGAAAATCCCCAGAATCAAAGCAATCACAATAGCTCCCAGAGCTCGCAAGAAGGCAAGTTTTATTGAATTGCCAAAGGCAGAATATGTGGCGAAAAGAACGATAGGATTGATGATGGGAGCAGTCACCAGAAAAGGAACCGCTGTGTAGCTGGGCACTTTCTTTTCCAGAAAACGATTGATAATCGGAACGATACCACATTCGCAAGAAGGAAAGAGAAAGCCGATGAAGGTACCAAAAAAGATCCTCCCCCAACGATTGCGAGGAAGAAACTCATAAACTTTATCAGGTGTGATATAGACCTCAATCAATCCCGAAATGAGACTCCCAATCAAGACAAAAGGAAGGGCTTCAATCATGATGGAGAGAAAAATAGCCCCCGCTTGTAAGATGCTAGGAGGAAGAGATTGGAAAATCGTCATTTATTTTTTCTTCTCAACTTTTTCTTTTTTGTCTTTGTCATCTGGGAAAGTGACTTGTGTTAAGTCAGGAAGTTTTGCGAATTCTTCAAACATCTTGTCCCAATCATCCGTTTTTGTAAATTTAACAGCCATGGGCCTACCTCTTTTCTACATTCTACCTCTATTATACTATTATTTTGCAGAAAAGGGATTATTTTTATTTTGACAATCAAAGAGGTAAAAACAGGTAAGATGAAACAAGCCTTATCCCTTATGGTATAATAGGTTTATGGATAAAAAATATGAAAAAATCTCCCAAGATTTGGGAGTAACCTTAAAGCAAATCGATACTGTTCTAAGTTTGACAGCAGAAGGGGCGACGATTCCCTTCATCGCCCGTTATCGCAAGGACATGACTGGTAGTCTGGATGAGGTGGCGATTAAGGCCATTATCGACTTGGATAAAAGTCTGACAAATCTCAACGACCGTAAAGAAGCTGTCTTGGCTAAGATTCAAGAACAAGGCAAACTAACCAAGGAATTAGAAGAAGCTATTTTGGCAGCTGAAAAATTAGCAGACGTTGAAGAACTCTATCTTCCTTATAAGGAAAAACGTCGAACCAAGGCAACTATTGCCCGAGAAGCTGGACTCTTTCCTCTTGCCCGCTTGATCTTGCAGAATGTAGATGGTTTAGAGAAAGAAGCTGAGAAGTTTGTCTGTGAAGGATTTGCGACAGTTCAAGAAGCCTTGGCTGGAGCGGTTGATATCTTGGTCGAAGCCTTATCGGAAGATGTGACTTTGCGTTCACTGACCTATCAGGAAGTGCTGAGACACTCTAAAATCACTTCGCAAGTCAAGGATGAAAGTCTCGATGAAAAACAAGTTTTTCAGATATATTACGATTTTTCAGAGACAGTTGGCAACATGCAGGGTTATCGTACCTTGGCCCTCAATCGTGGTGAGAAACTAGGTTTCTTAAAAGTCGGTTTTGAGCACGCGACGGACCGTATCTTATCTTTCTTTGCTGCTCGTTTCAAGGTGAAAAATGCCTATATAGATGAAGTAGTTCAACAGTCAGTTAAGAAAAAAGTCTTGCCTGCTATCGAACGACGCATTCGGACAGAATTAACTGAGAAAGCAGAAGAAGGAGCTATCCAACTCTTTTCTGACAACCTGCGCAATCTTCTCTTGGTTGCTCCGCTGAAAGGGCGCGTGGTTCTAGGATTTGACCCTGCCTTTCGTACAGGTGCCAAACTTGCTGTCGTTGATACAACAGGTAAAATGTTGACAACCCAAGTCATTTATCCAGTAAAACCAGCATCAGCTCGTCAGATTGAAGAAGCAAAGAAAGATTTGTCGGACTTGATTGGTCAATACGGTGTGGAAATTATTGCTATCGGAAATGGAACTGCCAGTCGTGAAAGTGAAGCCTTTGTGGCGGAAGTTCTGAAAGATTTTCCAGAAGTCAGCTATGTTATCGTCAATGAAAGTGGCGCTTCGGTTTATTCTGCCAGTGAACTTGCTCGTCAGGAGTTTCCAGAATTAACTGTTGAAAAACGCTCTGCTATCTCAATCGCCCGTCGTTTGCAAGATCCCCTTGCTGAATTGGTCAAAATTGATCCCAAGTCAATCGGTGTCGGTCAATACCAGCACGATGTCAGTCAAAAGAAACTATCTGAGAGTTTGGACTTTGTCGTGGATACCGTAGTCAACCAAGTTGGTGTCAATGTCAATACAGCCAGCCCAGCTCTTCTTTCCCACGTAGCTGGACTCAATAAAACCATCTCTGAAAATATTGTCAAATACCGAGAGGAAGAAGGGAAAATCACTTCACGCGCTCAAATCAAGAAGGTTCCTCGTCTGGGTGCAAAAGCCTTTGAGCAGGCAGCTGGTTTCCTCCGTATCCCTGAAAGTAGCAATATCCTTGATAATACTGGAGTTCACCCAGAAAACTATGCTGCAGTTAAGGAGCTCTTCAAACGCTTGGATATCAAGGACTTGAATGAAGAAGCTCAAAGCAAACTCAAGTCACTTTCAGTCAAAGAAATGGCGCAAGAACTAGACCTCGGTCCAGAAACCCTTAAAGATATCATTGCCGACCTTCTCAAACCAGGTCGTGATTTCCGTGATTCTTTTGATGCTCCAGTTCTCCGTCAAGATGTCTTGGATATCAAAGACTTAAAAGTCGGCCAGAAGCTGGAAGGTGTGGTTCGTAATGTCGTTGACTTCGGTGCCTTCGTTGATATCGGGATTCACGAGGACGGCTTGATTCATATTTCCCATATGAGTCGTAAATTTATCAAACACCCGAGCCAAGTGGTGTCAGTCGGAGATTTGGTAACGGTTTGGGTTAAGAAAATCGATACTGAACGTGAAAAAGTCAATCTGTCGCTCCTCGCTCCAGATGAATCTAACTGAGTACGTTCAGTCTGTTTCACTAGAAGACTTTGGTAGACCTTTCACGCACCAAGCCCAGTGGAATTCTCGTCTGCGAACGACAGGTGGACGATTTTTCCCCAAGGATGGGCATTTGGATTTTAATCCCAAGGTTTATCAGGAACTAGGTTTGGAAGTCTTTCGCAAAATCGTGCGCCATGAACTATGTCACTATCACCTTTATTTTCAGAAAAAGGGTTATCGCCATAAGGACCGAGAATTTAAGGAACTGTTGAAAGAAGTGGATGGACTGCGCTTTGTACCACCTTTGAAAACACAAACTCAAATTCCCTACCTAGTCTATCAGTGCCAAACCTGCCAGCAAAGTTATCAGCGCAAGCGAAGGATTGATACCAAACGCTATCGCTGTGGCGTCTGCCTTGGCAAACTCGTCATCATAAATCGGCCTAAGGACTGATGATGATAGTTCTGATTCATGCTATACTACTTGTAAGAATACCGAAAGAGGAAACAATCATGAATACAAAATTTTATAAAATGAGACGAAATCGTATGGTGTCAGGAGTTTTAGCTGGTCTATCAGACAAGTGGAATTTTGATGTAACCCTAGTCCGCTTTCTCTTCGCCATTTTTACCGTGGCAAATTTTGGAATTGGTGTGATAATCTACATCATCCTTGCCTCTATCCTGCCAACTAAGGAAGAAATCGAAGCCGAAATGTACGGAACAGGACCACGCAAACGCAAGGAAGCTCAAGCCATTGAAGACAATGATGGCTGGTTTTGGTGATAATAGTTGAATCATGAACTTCGTCCAAGAGGACGAAGTTTTTTTAAACTTGTCAGATCAAATCCTTAAATGGTATAATAAGCGTATAAAATGATTTTGATTATTATTGTGAAACATGCCAAAGCATTGAAAACAATACATAGCAATAAGAAATCATAATAATAAATTCAAGTATAATATGGGGGAACTTTATGTTTGAACAAAATACAACAAAATTAATTATTGTTTGTGATGATAAAACAGTTGGATATGGAAATTATCTACGACAACTTGTAAGTACTAATGATGATGAAGGTGATGAAATTGTAGGAACTAAAGATGGTTCAATAAAAGTAAGTGTTTGGTTGGAAAAACATTATCTTGATAATATGTCTACAATTTCTTCTAACGAACATGTGCTTTTTATTGGCGAAAACCAAACAAGTAAGAATGAAATACCTAGTATGGATGTAAAGTTCGATAAATTCGGAATGAAATACGGTTGGTTAGGTAAGCGTGGCATGATGCTAGTCTCAGATGTTATTAGTCAACCAGAAATGTATGATGAATTTGTTGAGTTTTGTCGTGGTTATAAATCTGACTTTGAAAAGATAGAATTTTCAAAATCACTTCCAGAGCAGGCGTTCGATGCAGTAAATGGGGTTGTAGGAGGGAATACAGCAGCTTTAATAGCTGGTGGTGCACTTCTAGGTTTTTTGGCACCTGGTATTACATTGGCTACTGGTGCAGTGTTAGGTGTTACTCAATTTCTTACTGGAACGGATAGAGAAAAAGTCATGGATCAACAGTACAGAGGATTGACAGCGATATTATACATGGATGGATTATCTGAATTCTTGGAGGGATAAAGAATGAAAGCCTTTAAAGAGGGATATGAATTCTTTGAGCAGAACGCAGGTAATTTTGCAGGACATGCTGCTGGAGTATATTATATAGACGCTGTAGAATCAGAGATAAAGAAGTTGGTGAATAATCTAAATGGCTTCGAAACAAATGGTGCAAGTATAGATACACTAAAGGGAGATGTTGCTGAGTTTTGGCATGCTGGGACTTTTAATATTAATGCAGCTATTAATTCTTCAAAAAACAGAGTACAAGTTGATCGTAGCCATGATTTTGGTTCTGCTGATATTACGGGAGTAAACTTCGATGCTAAGTTTGGTTTAAAATATTATAAAAACGGAGCATCCAGTGCAGAACAACAAGCTAAGAGTATTTTTCAACGTTTTAGCGAATATAAATCACAAGGTGGGAAAGAAAGTTTAGATTTATATTTGGAGAAGAGAGGATACTCAGCAGACACAATTTTGAGTGATCCAGTTTATACAGGGCAGTATAGAGTAATTCCATCAGATCAGCTAAAAGAAGCGACTATGTTTTTAGAGCGAAAAATAAGAGAAGAAGCTGTAAAGCGACCGGAGCAAGTTCATCGCTATGAAGAAACTCTAAAATTACTCAGTGATAAAGTTAAAGATAATAAGGGGAATGAATCGATTGCTTTGTCGGAACAGGAAGCACGTGAACTTGCAAGATTGTCTAAAGAGGGTGGAGTAAATTCTGAGGATTTACACTTAACAACTGAAGAGCTTATTAAATATACTAACATATTAAAGCGATCATGCAAAGCAGGATTGACAGCTGCCACAATATCAATGGTTTTGCGAGTTGCACCTGAAATATGGAATGCCATAGCTTATCTAATTAAAAATGGAGAAATTGAAGAAGGTCAATTTAAAAAGATAGGATTTGCAGCGATTACAGGTGCAGGCGAAGGATTTGTAAGAGGTACAGTTTCAGCAGCAATTACAGCAAGTTGTAAGGCAGGATTATGTGGTAGTGCGATGAAATCTATTGATCCGTCGGTAGTTGGTGCAGTGACTGTATTAGTGATGAATTCCATGAAAAATTCATATCAAGTAACTACCGGAAACATGAGCAGGTCTGAGATGATTAATGAATTAATCAAAGAAATGTTTGTAACAACATGTGCTTTATCTATGGGTTCTGTGAGTCAATCTCTAATTGAAATACCTGTGCTAGGATACATGATCGGTAGTTTTGTGGGGGCGGTAGCTGGTTCTGTAATTTACTCTTCAATATATAATCCAGTACTATCGTTTTGTGTTGATTCAGGATTTACTCTATTTAGTTTAGTAGACCAAAATTACGAGTTGCCAGAAGAAGTATTAAAAGAAGTAGGAATTGAAGTTTTTGAATATGAAAAGTTTGAATACGAACCGTTTGAATTTGAGAAGTTTGAATACGAGCGATTTGAATATGAACAATTTGAGTATGAGAAACTTCATACGATATTCCTAAGAAGAGGAGTTATAGGTGTAAATTGTGTAGGATATTTATAATACTTGGATTGGATGTCTTTTATAAGTACGAGTATATTTATAATTATATAAGACAATTTATTTCTATCCGAAATTATTTTTTTAAGTTAGAACAGTCAATGACTATTAAATGATAAAATAGAAACGCAAGGAAGCCCAAACTATTGAAGACAATGATGGCTGGTTTTGGTGAGTAAATCTACGGTAAAAAAAGTTTTGCTACATTACTACAAGAGAAAGGAAGGCAGTAGCATGCTTAGGAAATACTTTAAAAACTATAAATGGACGGACGTGTTCTGGATTCTATTTATTTTGATTACTAGTTTTCTATCAACCAATAATTACTTATACCACTTAACGAAACAGGATTTTTCAGAAGAAGGTTGTCTTTTAGCAATTCCTTTGTTTCTTTTTCATTTTCTCTTCATTGATAAATTCATCATTTCTAGACGAAATCAAAAAGATGATTAACTTTTAACCCTTGTATTCGCAAGGGTTTTCTTCTTGCCTTTCTTTTATGGTAAAATGTTGATAGCGAAATTGCTTGATATTCTTCAATCTTACAAAAATGTAAGATTAAAGTCTCTTTTGTAAGGTTAGGTTATGGCAAGCAATTTTTTTTTGCGATAAACTAGACTCATAAAGAACAAAGGAGCAAAACCATGAAAAGAATTTTACAAAAGAAAACAAGAAAACCAAGTCAAAAAGATATCGAGCGTGTTCAACTGGGATGCGCTATGATGCAAGCACAGTTTCAAATGATGGGATATTAAGAAGGAGAAAATCATGACACTTTTAGATGTAAAACACGTTCAAAAAATCTACAAAACACGTTTCCAAGGCAACCAAGTAGAGGCCCTCAAGGATATTCACTTTACCGTGGAAAAGGGTGACTACGTGGCTATCATGGGAGAGTCTGGTTCAGGAAAGTCAACCCTGCTCAACATTCTAGCTATGCTGGATAAACCAACTCGTGGGCAGGTTTACCTGAATGGAACCGACACAGCCACTATTAAAAATTCACAGGCTTCGAGTTTCCGTCGTGAGAAGTTGGGATTTGTCTTCCAAGACTTTAACTTGCTAGATACCTTATCTGTTAAGGACAATATCTTGCTTCCGCTAGTTTTATCACGAAAACCCATCACGGAGATGATGAAGAAATTGGTGGTAACAGCTGAAAATTTGGGCATAAACCAATTGCAAGAGAAGTACCCTTATGAGATTTCTGGTGGTCAAAAGCAACGGGTAGCAGTAGCACGCGCCATCATCACAGAACCTGAAATTCTCCTTGCCGATGAGCCAACAGGAGCCCTTGACTCCAAGTCATCTGCAGCACTTCTGGATGTATTTGATGAAATCAATGAACGTGGCCAAACCATTCTCATGGTAACTCACTCAACGGCAGCAGCCAGCAGGGCCAAGCGCGTTCTCTTTATCAAAGACGGCATTCTTTACAACCAAATCTACCGTGGAGACAAGACAGAGCGTCAGATGTTCCAAGAAATCTCTGATACTTTGACTGTTATGGCAAGCGAGGTGAATTAGTATGTTCCGATTAACCAATAAGTTAGCGGTATCCAACTTGATCAAAAACCGCAAACTCTACTATCCCTTTGCTTTAGCTGTTCTCTTAGCAGTGACCATCACCTATCTCTTTTACTCACTGTCGCTTAATCCTAACATTGGCAAGATCCGAGGGGGAGAAACTATCTCTATGACGCTTGCCCTCGGTATGGTGGTTGTTACCATCGCTTCTGGAATTATTGTACTTTATGCCAATAGTTTTGTCATGAAGAACCGCTCCAAGGAGCTGGGTGTATATGGTATGCTGGGTCTCGAAAAGCGCCATTTGATCAGTATGGTTTTTAAGGAGCTTCTTATTTTTGGTTCCTTAACCTTGACAGCTGGTCTCGGTCTAGGAGCTCTCTTTGATAAGCTAATCTTCGCCCTTCTTCTGAAGCTGATGAAGATGAAAGTGGAGCTCGTTTCGACTTTCCAACCAATTGTCTTTATCCTAGTTCTCATCGTCTTTGGAGCTATCTTCCTAGGTCTGATTTTTATCAATGCCTTTCGTATTGCACGCATGAATGCCCTTCAGCTCTCTCGTGAGAAGGCCAGTGGTGAGAAAAAAGGACGTTTCTTAGGTGTCCAAACCATTCTAGGTCTGATTAGTTTGGGAGCGGGTTACTATCTAGCAGTAACAGTCGAAAACCCACTTTCTGCTGTTCTGATTTTCTTCGTAGCAGTTTTGTTAGTAATTTTGGGAACTTATCTTCTCTTCAATGCAGGGATTACAGTTTTCTTACAAATCTTAAAGAAAAACAAGCGTTATTATTACCAACCCAACAACATGATTTCCGTATCCAATCTCATTTTCCGTATGAAGAAAAATGCGGTTGGTCTGGCGACGATTGCTATTCTCTCAACCATGGTCTTAGTGACTATGTCTGCTGCAACAAGTATCTTTAAGGCATCAGAAAACTTCAAGAAGGTCATGAATCCACATGATTTTGGGATTACAGGACAGAATGTTGAAAAAGAAGATATCGAAAAACTCTTGAGCCAGTATGCTAGTGAAAAAGGATTGACTGTCACAAAGAAAGAAGTCCTTACATACAGTAACTTTGGTGTGGCAAATCAAGAAGGTACGAAATTGACAATTTTTGAGAAAGGTCAAAATCGTGTTCAACCGAAAACTATTTTTATGGTCTTTGACCAAAAAGACTATGAGAATATGACAGGACAGAAACTTGCACTTTCAGGTAAGGAAGTTGGATTGTTTGCTCAAAACAAGCAACTTCAAGGTCAAAAAGAACTGACTCTGAATGACCAGACCTACACGATCAAAGAAGAAATCAAAAAAGATTTTATTCTTGAACATGTCCCAAATCAGTACAATATTCTAACTTCGGATTATAACTATTTGGTTGTTCCTGACTTGAAAGCCTTTCTTGACCAGCATCCTAATTCTTCCATCTTTAATCAATACTATGGTGGTATGAATGTAACGGCTAGTGAGGAAGAGCAGCTTAAAATTGCAGATGACTATTCAAAATTCGTTAACAACTTTAATAGAGAACTAAACAAAGAAGGAAGCTATGTTTACGGAAGCAATCTGGCTGATAGTAGTGCGCAGATGAGTGCTCTCTTTGGTGGAGTTTTCTTCATCGGTATCTTCCTCTCTATCATCTTTATGGTGGGAACGGTTCTTGTCATCTACTACAAACAAATCTCTGAAGGCTATGAAGATCGTGAACGCTTTATCATTTTGCAAAAAGTCGGTCTCGATCAAAAGCAAATCAAGCAAACCATTAACAAACAGGTGCTAACTGTATTCTTCCTTCCTTTGCTATTTGCCTTCCTACACCTTGCCTTTGCCTATCATATGCTTAGCCTCATCCTAAAAGTCATTGGTGTGCTAGATGCGACCATGATGTTGACAGTCACTCTGTCCATCTGTGCCATCTTCCTCATCGTCTATGTTTTGATCTTTATGATTACCTCAAGAAGTTATCGCAAGATTGTGCAAATGTAAAAAAGATACCTCGATGCTGGTCGAGGTATTTCTTTTAGCTTAGATACTAAAGAGTTGTCCCAAGAGGAAGGTTACGCCCATGGTGAGAAGTCCGATACAGAGGTTACGGATCATAGCAGTTTTCGTAGGTGCCTTGCCTAGTTTAGCACTGGTATAGCCAGTGACGAGAAGGGAAAGGGCAACGATAAAAACAGTAGCAGGAATGCGATAATCACTTGGAAAGACAGTGATGGAAAGCATAGGAGGAAGACTTCCCAGTACAAAGGCGATAAAGCTAGAGATTGCAGCATGCCAAGGATTGGTAAATTCCTCGTACTCGATACCGTATTTTTCCTCAACCAAGGCTTTGAGGGGATTTTTTAAAAAGGCCTTGTTGGTCAAAAGTTGTGCGGACGTTTCACACTCACCATTTTGAAGGTAAGCAGCATAGAGGGATTGTTTAGCAGATTCGATGTCCTTATCCAAGAGCAACTGTTCTCTGGCAACAGCGGCTTCTTCCGTGTCTTTCTGAGTGGATACAGAGACATATTCTCCGCCTGCCATAGAAAAAGCACCAGCAAGGATAGCGGCTAGTCCAGATAAAAAGATAATCCAGATATTGCTCGTCGCACTGGCAACCCCGATAACGACTCCAGCGATGGAAATAATCCCATCATTGGCACCCAGAACACCCGCACGTAGGATATTGAGTCGTCCTGCAAAGTTAGCATCAATTTCATGTTTCATTTCTGTCATAGTCATCTCCTTTCTCTCCATTATAGAGAAAAGGGTAGGGGAATACAAACTTTTTAAACTATCTGAAAAAAGTTCTACGATTCTAATTTTTAAGCCCTTTTCGACTTTACCGAAAAAGCACGGCAATACAGTTGCCAATCCTACTGTACAAGTCCTTTTTTAGCTTATCTATGGTATAATAGAAGGTAGATTTATCAATTGGAGAATGAAGGATTTTATGATTAAACTTGTAGCAACCGATATGGATGGAACCTTTCTAGATGGAGAGGGTCGGTTTGATATGGAACGCCTCAAAAACGTACTTGTTTCCTACAAGGAAAAGGGGATTTATTTTGCAGTGGCTTCAGGTCGTGGTATCCTGTCCCTGAAAAAGTTGTTTGCTGATGTGCGTGATGAAGTGATTTTTATAGCTGAAAATGGGAGCTATGTTGAGTTTCATGGTGAGGATATGTATGAGGCTACTATGCCTCGCGACTTTTACTTGAACACTTTTGAAGCTTTAAAGAAATCGCCCTATTTTGATGAAAGAAAAATGCTACTGACTGGGAAAAAAGCTTGTTATGTTTTGGACACAGTGGATGAAACTTATCTTAAGTTAAGTAGTCACTACAATGAGAATATTCAAAAAGTAGCGAGTTTGGAAGAGATCACGGATGAGATTTTTAAATTCACCACTAACTTCACAGAAGATACGATAGAAGCTGGTGAGGCCTGGGTAAATGAAAATGTTCCTGGTGTGAAAGCCATGACAACTGGTTTTGAATCCATTGATATTGTCTTGGACTATGTTGATAAGGGTGTAGCTATTGTTGAGCTGGCAAAAAAACTTGGTCTGACCATGGATCAGGTTATGGCTTTTGGCGATAATCTCAATGACCTTCACATGATGCAGGTAGTGGGGCACCCCATCGCTCCTGAAAATGCGCGACCAGAAATTTTAGAATTAGCAGAAGCAGTGATTGGCCACCATAAGGACCAATCAGTGATGGCTTATATGGAGGGTTTGTAATGGCAGATATTAAATTGATTGCACTGGATTTGGACGGTACTTTGCTGACAACGGATAAAAAGCTGACAGATCGTACCAAGGCGGTCCTCAAAGCTGCGCGTGACCGTGACATCAAGGTCGTTCTGACAACGGGACGTCCTCTGAAGGCTATGGATTTCTTTCTCCATGAGCTAGGGACTGATGGTCAGGAGGATGAGTACACCATCACTTTTAATGGGGGGCTTGTCCAGAAAAATACGGGAGAGATTCTCGATAAAACCGTCTTTTCTATCGACGATGTGGCACGATTGTACGAGGAAACTAAAAAACTAGGCTTGCCGTTAGATGCTATTTCAGAAGGAACCGTCTATCAAATCCAGTCAGACCAAGAAAGTCTCTATGCTAAGTTCAACCCAGCCCTGACTTTCGTACCTGTCGCTTTTGAAGATCTATCTAGTCAGATGACGTATAATAAATGCGTGACTGCTTTTGCCCAAGAACCTTTGGATGCAGCGATTCAACAGATTTCTCCAGAATTGTTTGACCAATATGAAATCTTCAAATCGCGTGAACTCTTATTGGAATGGTCGCCGAAAAACGTCCACAAGGCAACAGGTTTAGCGAAATTAATTAAACACTTGGGAATCGACCAAAGTCAAGTCATGGCTTGTGGGGACGAGGCCAATGACCTTTCCATGATTGAATGGGCAGGTCTGGGAGTTGCTATGCAAAATGCTGTTCCAGCAGTTAAGGAAGTTGCCAATGTGATTACCCCAATGACCAACGACGAGGAAGCCGTTGCCTGGGCTATCGAAGAATACGTGCTAAAGGAGAACTAAAATATGGGATTATTTGACCGTCTATTCGGAAAAAAAGAAGAGCCGAAAATCGAAGATATTGTAAAAGAAGCACTGGAAAATCTTGATTTGTCAGAAGAGGTTGAAGAGAACCAAACGGCAGTCGAAGAAACTTCTCAGGAAGAGACAGCAAGAGACAAAGTGGAAGAAACACCCGCTCAAGAAGAAATTCCACAGATCTCAACAGAAGAAGTTATTGAGCCAGAAGCAGTCGAGGAAACTGCTCAGGAAGAGCTTGAGCTAGAATCTGATGAATTGGAACAATTCCAAGAGCCTGAAGAAGTTTTAGAAGAAGAGATAGCTTCTGAAGTTGTAGAAGAAGAACTTCCTCAGGTTGAAGAAACCGTACAGGAAAAATATGACCGCAGTCTCAAGAAAACGCGTACGGGATTCGGAGCACGCTTGAATGCCTTCTTTGCCAACTTCCGTTCTGTCGATGAAGACTTTTTTGAGGAATTAGAAGAACTGCTCATCATGAGTGACGTCGGTGTGCAAGTCGCTTCCAACCTAACAGAAGAGCTTCGCTATGAAGCCAAATTAGAAAATGCTAAGAAGCCTGATGCACTTCGCCGTGTCATTATCGAGAAATTGGTTGAGCTCTACGAAAAGGATGGCAACTACGATGAACAAATCCATTTCCAAGATGGCTTGACAGTTATGCTCTTTGTTGGTGTTAACGGTGTTGGGAAGACAACTTCTATTGGGAAATTAGCTCATCGTTACAAACAAGCTGGCAAGAAAGTAATGCTGGTTGCCGCGGATACCTTCCGTGCTGGAGCCGTTGCCCAGCTAGCAGAATGGGGTCGTCGTGTGGATGTTCCTGTTGTGACGGGTCCTGAAAAAGCTGATCCAGCAAGTGTGGTCTTTGATGGGATGGAACGTGCTGTAGCAGAAGGAATGGATATTCTCATGATAGATACAGCAGGTCGTCTGCAAAACAAGGACAACCTGATGGCAGAGTTGGAAAAGATTGGTCGCATCATTAAGCGTGTCCTGCCAGAAGCACCACATGAAACCTTCCTAGCACTCGATGCTTCAACTGGACAAAATGCTTTGGTACAGGCCAAAGAATTTTCTAAAATTACCCCTGTGACAGGAATTGTATTGACTAAGATTGATGGAACTGCCCGTGGTGGTGTTGTTCTGGCAATTCGAGAAGAACTCAATATCCCTGTAAAATTGATTGGTTTCGGTGAGAAAATCGATGATATAGGGGAATTTAACTCAGAAAACTTTATGAAGGGTCTCTTAGAAGGCTTGATTTAATACAAAATAAATATCCTGCAAGTCATCTTGCAGGATATTTTTGCTATTCTAAACGGCCATCTTCACGATAGGCGATATCTGGTTGCCAGGTCCATTTGGCTCCATACTTTTCAAGTAAGTCAAAGCTAGCTTGTGGTCCCATGCTTCCAGCTTTATAATCGTAGAGTGGTACACCGTTTTCAGCCCAGAGCTCTTCGATACGGTCAATCAATTTCCAAGAAGCACTTACCTCATCCCAGTGGCTAAAATTGGTTGAGTTGTTGTTCAAGACATCGTAGATTAATTTCTCGTATGGATCTGGTGAAGCTCCAGTAGCAGTAGCGTCCGTACGGTAATCCAGAGAGCTTGGTGCCAGATTGAATTCTTCACCGACTTGCTTCCCATTTAGGCTAAGAGAGAATCCTTCAGTTGGTTGGATATAGATGGTCAAGATATTTGGTGCCAATGGCTCTCCGAAGATAGAGTCCATTTGCTTAAAGACGATATTGACATGAGTTCCTTTTTCAGTCAGACGTTTCCCTGTACGGAAGAAGAAGGGAACACCACGGAAACGATCGCTGTCTACAAAGAAGGCACCAGATGCGAAGGTTTCTGTTGTAGATTCAGGATCGACGTTTGGCTCGCTACGATAGGAAATGTATTTCATGCCATCGATTTTACCAGAACGATATTGACCACGGATAAACTGTTCTTTCAATTCTTCCTCAGTTGGATGATAGAGGTTTTTAAAGACCTTTATCTTTTCAGCACGAATCTCATCCTTTGTAAAGCTAGCTGGTTTGTCCATGGCTAGAAGAGAGAGAAGTTGGAGTGTATGGTTTTGCACCATATCACGAAGGGCACCAGATTGATCATAGTAGCCACCGCGTTCTTCAACACCTAGACGCTCTGCAAAGGTAATCTGGACGTTATCAATATGTTTCCGATTCCAAACATTTTCAAAGATCATGTTGGCAAAACGAACAGCAAAGATACTCTGAATCATCTCTTTACCTAGATAATGGTCGATACGGTAGATTTGCTCCTCATCAAAGGCTGCAAGGAGATCTTCATTGAGTTTGCTAGCTGTTTCGTAGTCTGTACCAAATGGTTTCTCAACGATTAAGCGCTCAAAACCTTTGCCATCGACAATGTTTTCAGATTTGAGGTGCTTGGCAATGGTTCCAAAGAACTGAGGTGCCATAGACAAGAAGAAGAGCTTATTGTGTTCAGCTTGGTATTTTTCATTCAGCTCAGCTTGTAATTGGCGCAAAGCAATGTAATGCTCCGTATCATTCACATCATGGCTTTGATAGTAGAAGTGGCTAGCAAATTCCTGGGCTTGCTCGGTACTATCTGCCAAATCAAGGATGGACTCGACAACTACAGATTCAAAATATTCCTTACTCCAAGGTCTACGAGCTGTTCCGATAACAGCAAAATGCTCAGAGAGATTGCCTGATTTATAGAGTCTGAAAAGGGAAGGGTAGAGTTTGCGTTTAGCTAAATCTCCACTCGCACCGAAAATTGTAACAATAACCTTTGATGACATCTAGCTACCTAATTTCTATATTTTTTCCTAGTTGGACTAGGGATGAGATTTCCTCATTACCATAGTTTTTATTTTATCATAATTTTCAAAAAAAACAAAAAATCCAATACGCAATTAAAAAACTGTAAGGAGAACCTTACAGTTTCGTTTTATACGTTTAGGACCTTGTCCAAGAACTCTTTTAGTCGAGGGTGTTGCGGGTTGTCAAAGATTTGATCTGGAGTTCCATCTTCTAAAAATTCACCATCAGCCGTAAAGATAACACGGTTGGCCACCTGACGAGCAAATCCCATCTCGTGGGTTACGATGATCATGGTCATACCTTGTTCCGCCAATTCCTTCATAACATTCAGTACATCTCCGACCATCTCAGGGTCAAGAGCGGAAGTTGGCTCATCAAAGAGCATGATATCAGGATTCATGGCAAGTCCACGAGCGATAGCTACACGCTGTTTCTGACCACCTGAAAGGCTATCTGGGTTGGCATTAGCTTTATCTGCAAGACCGACTTTCTCAAGCAGTTCCATCCCCAATTTTTCAGCTTCTTCTTTGGTCATCCGTTTGTGTTCAATAGGTGCAAAAGTGATGTTATCCAAAACGGACATGTGAGGAAAGAGGTTGAAGTGTTGGAAGACCATTCCCACGTTTTCGCGAACATGGTCAACATTGGTTGACTTTTCAGTCAAATCATAACCATTTACTGTGATGTGGCCACTCGTTACCTCCTCTAGAAGGTTAAGGCTACGTAGGAAAGTGGATTTACCAGAACCGGAAGGACCGATGATACAAACAACATCTCCTTCATAGAATTTAGTCGTAATACCTTTTAAAACTTCGTTTTTTCCATAATACTTATGCAAATCATTTACATCAATTTTTAGTTTTGCCATTAACGAATCCTCTTTTCTAAGCGTTTCGCTAGTCTAGTCAAAAGTGTGATAATTACAAGATAGAAGATAGCAAGGATTGCATACATCTTGAAACTTTGGTAGTTACGGGCGATGATGATCTTACCAGTTTGGAAAAGTTCCACAAGACCGATAGCAGACACGATGGTTGTATCTTTAAGAGCGATAACGAACTGGTTGACGAAGTTTGGCAACATCAATTTAGTCGCTTGTGGCAAGATAATCTTACGCATGGTTTTTCCATAAGAGATACCAAGACTGCGGCTGGCTTCCATTTGCCCAACTGGAACAGCTTGGATCCCACCACGAACAATTTCAGCGATATAAGCTGCCGCATTAAGTGAGAGGGCAATAGTACCAGCTACAAAGTCATTGATTGGACTTTGTTGGCCTGTAATCGACTCGATGAAGTTTGGAATCCCCCAGAAAATGAAGGCTGCAAGAATCATCAAGGGAATACCTCGAATAACGTCAACGAAAATCTCAGAGATCAGACGAAGAGATTTGTATGGGCTAACGCTAAACATACCAAAGATAATCCCGATGACAATGGCAATTGCAAATGAAATAAGCGCAAGAGCAAGAGTGATTCCAAGACCACTAAGAAGTTGTTTGTAGTTGTTTTGAAGCAAGCCCCAGATGGTTGTTTCGTCAACTGTATTTGTAGAAGTAGTTGTTGCTCCACTTGCTAGATACTTGTCGAGAATTTTTTGGAATTCTCCATTAGCTTTGAGGTTGGCAAGTCCTTTATTGAACATCTGGATCAACTCTGGATTGCTACCTTTCTTGACTGCAAAGGCTGTTTCGCCGATTGGAGTTCCAGCGATCGGCGTTTTCAATTTTTGACCTTGGCTGATCGAATATTTGAGAACAGGCTCATCATCCATCACGGCATCGATAGCCCCAGTGTTGAGGCTGTCATACATGGATGCACCATCTGCAAAGGTTTTAATCTTGTAACCATATTTGCTTTGGTTCTCAGTAAGGAATGTTTGAGAAGCCGTCCCGTTTTTAACACCAACTGTCTTATCCTTGAGGTCTTCATAAGAAGCAATTGTGCTTGATTCTTTTACACCGAGAATGGTATTAGCTGTGTAGTAGGAATCAGAGAAGTCAAAGGTAGCTTTACGAGCATCCGTAATAGACATTCCAGCGATGATACCATCTGCTTGTCCTGCTTGAACAGCGCTGATAGCTGCGTCAAATCCAGGATTGGTAATTTCAATCTCAATTCCTTGATCCTTGGCAATAGCCTTGATTAGGTCCATATCAATACCAGTGTACTCGTTGCTTGAATCTTGAAATACGAAGGGAGCAAAAGATGAATCACTGGTAATAACATACTTAGATTTAACTGTGTCAGCTTTTACTACTCCTAGTGAGAAAATGGGAAATAAAATTAGCAAAAATGCTAGGATTTTTTTCTTCATTTTTAGTCTCCTTTCCGAATATTTTCCCATTATAACAGAAAATATTTCAGATGGCAAATTTTAAGGCTTTTTATGTAAGAAGATATGACATAGATTTATAACCTTGATTAATTCATAGATAAAGAATCTGGTGGAATTTATGGTAAAATAGAAGGATAGAAAAATACAGACGAGGCAATCATGATAAATCGAATTACAGATAATAAATTTAAACTAGTATCAAAATATGAACCTTCAGGAGATCAACCCCAAGCGATCGAACAGTTGGTTGATAATATCGAGGGTGGAGAAAAGGCTCAGATTCTGATGGGGGCGACGGGTACAGGGAAGACCTATACCATGAGTCAGGTCATTTCCAAAGTCAATAAACCAACTCTGGTCATTGCTCATAACAAAACTCTTGCTGGTCAGCTCTATGGAGAATTTAAGGAATTTTTCCCTGAAAATGCAGTTGAGTATTTTGTATCTTACTATGATTATTACCAACCCGAGGCCTATGTCCCTTCGAGTGATACTTATATTGAAAAGGATAGCTCGGTCAATGATGAGATTGACAAGCTCCGCCACTCGGCGACTTCAGCTCTTCTGGAGCGTAACGATGTCATCGTTGTGGCTTCAGTCTCTTGTATCTATGGTTTGGGTTCGCCAAAGGAATATTCTGATAGTGTTGTTAGTCTTCGTCCAGGTCTGGAGATTTCTCGTGATAAACTGCTCAATGACTTGGTTGATATCCAGTTTGAACGTAATGACATTGATTTTCAACGGGGAAGATTTCGCGTTCGCGGGGATGTGGTGGAGATTTTCCCAGCTTCTCGTGATGAACACGCTTTTCGAGTAGAGTTTTTCGGGGATGAGATTGACCGTATCCGTGAAGTTGAGGCCTTGACAGGTCAGGTATTGGGAGAAGTGGATCATTTGGCGATTTTCCCTGCTACTCACTTTGTGACCAATGATGACCATATGGAAGTTGCGATTGCCAAGATTCAGGCGGAGTTGGAGGAGCAGTTAGCTGTCTTTGAGAAGGAGGGCAAACTGCTAGAAGCCCAGCGTTTGAAACAACGGACAGAGTACGATATCGAAATGCTGCGTGAGATGGGCTATACTAACGGTGTTGAAAACTACTCTCGTCACATGGATGGACGTAGCGAAGGAGAGCCTCCTTATACGCTTCTTGATTTCTTCCCAGATGATTTCTTGATCATGATTGATGAAAGTCACATGACCATGGGTCAGATCAAGGGTATGTATAATGGTGACCGTTCGCGTAAGGAAATGCTGGTCAATTACGGGTTCCGTTTACCGTCCGCCTTGGACAATCGTCCTCTCCGTCGGGAGGAGTTTGAGAGTCATGTGCATCAGATTGTTTATGTTTCAGCGACACCAGGGGACTATGAAAATGAACAGACCGAGACAGTGGTTGAGCAAATCATTCGTCCGACAGGTCTTTTGGATCCAGAGGTGGAAGTCCGTCCGACTATGGGACAGATTGATGACCTTTTGGGTGAAATCAATGCCCGTGTTGAAAAGAACGAACGAACCTTTATCACTACTTTGACTAAGAAAATGGCAGAGGACTTAACCGACTACTTCAAGGAAATGGGTATCAAGGTCAAGTACATGCACTCGGATATCAAGACCTTGGAACGCACGGAGATTATCCGTGACCTGCGCTTGGGTGTCTTTGATGTCTTGGTTGGAATCAACCTGCTCCGTGAAGGGATTGACGTTCCTGAAGTAAGCCTGGTTGCCATTCTTGATGCTGACAAGGAAGGCTTCCTACGTAACGAACGCGGACTTATCCAGACCATTGGACGTGCTGCTCGTAACAGTGAAGGGCATGTCATCATGTATGCGGATACGATGACCCAGTCTATGCAACGTGCTATCGATGAAACGGCCCGCCGTCGGAAAATCCAGATGGCTTATAATGAAGAACATGGTATCGTACCTCAGACAATCAAAAAAGAAATCCGTGACCTGATTGCTGTAACCAAGGCAGTTGTTAAAGAAGAGGACAAGGAAGTCGATATCAATAGCCTCAATAAACAAGAACGTAAGGAACTCGTCAAAAAACTGGAAAAACAAATGCAAGAAGCTGTCGAAGTGCTTGACTTTGAACTCGCAGCTCAGATTCGTGATATGATGTTGGAAGTAAAGGCGTTGAATTAGATAGGGGAGAACGAATGCCAAATACAGAAAATAATGAGTTTCCATGCTGGGGTCAATATCCAAAAAACGATTCCATATTTAATTATGTTCACACAAAGCTCGATGAAAATATAATTCCTGAGATTCCTGATGAAGATTTTAGAGCACTATCGGATTTTCCTTTGATTTATATTTATATATCCCCTATTCAAAGTGATGGACGAAGGTTTTATTATATAGGTCAGACTATTGATGTGAGTAGGAGAACTAAAGAGCATAGTGAAAAGTTAAAAAAAGAAAATTATGAACGTTTTAAAGAATTTATAAATGGTGAGTATATAGCTTTTTATGGAGAGAATATATCTCAAAACTTAAACTATATTGAAAAACTTTTGATTTTAACTTTTATAGAGGAATTTAATTTTTTAAATTTTGTAAACATGAATAAAGAAGATTGTTACGTTGGTAAATTACTTGCAAACAAAGATAGAGGCAATGAGTCAGGAAAAAATCAATCTTTAAGAGAAAAAGTTGAAAAAAATGTAATCAACAACATTCTGCAATTTTTACAGGAAAATAAATTAATTGATGATAAACCAAATTTAAAGCGAGTAACTTCAAGTTTGTTTGCAGAAAGTCCATTCTTTGAACTTACAAAAAATCAAAATGATATCTTAGAAAAAATTTTAAAGTATCAAACAAAACGTATTCATCTTATTAAAGGAGGAGCTGGAACTGGAAAAACCGTACTATTATTACATCTTATTGCTCGTTTAAAATTAGAAAATAAAGAAAACAAAATTGCAGTTTTTGTAAAAAATACACATAGAATACGCTTTAAAAAGATTTTAACAAGTTACGGATTGAAACCGGACGATAACGATATTGATATAGTCACCTTTAATCAATTAACAGAAACAAAAAAGAAGTATAATTACATTATTATTGATGAAGCACAGAGAACAACCAGATTAATTGAAGGGTTACTTTATCCTACAGGGGCAAAAAATGATACAGATATTCTAAATAAAATTTTTGGAAATGAAAAAGAGTATACTGAAGATGAAATTAAGAGATTAGACTTCCCTTCCGTTTTGCATTATATCAAAAAGAGATTTACTAAATCACATCTAATAATTTCTTATGATGACACCCAACGCTTAAGAAAAGTTGATGGCATTGATATTAAAGAAATATTTTATGATAGTGATAAATATATATATAAAAATATAAATATAAATATAATCATAAATATAAATATAATCATAAATATAATGTTTGTGAACATGAATTAAAAGCACAACTTCGGATTTTAAACGGTAAACCTAAAGATTATTCAAGTAATTTTGTTACTTTTATTAAAGAATTATTAAGTATAGAATCTAATAAGATTTTGAATGATAAATTTATAAAGGATTATAAAAAAAATTAGGAAAAACAGCTTATTTTAAAATTGCAAGAAATATAGAAGAATGGGTGAAATATGTTCCAGATAAGCAGTTTAGATTTCCTGAAAAGAAATCACTTCGTTTGGCTGGGTACTGCAAACCAGTAAAAAAAGCAACTGATTATGAATTCATAAAAATTAATTCCATAGGAGATTCTTTGAAATGGAGTATGGATGGAGAAAATTTTAGAAATTATGCAAATAAATCAATAGAAGTTGGAAATGTTTATGATATTCATGGATTTGATATAGATTTCGCATCTATTTATATTGGCAAAGATATCTATCTAGATGAGACAGAAAAACGTATAAAAGTAAATAAAGATAATTCTTTTGATACTGCTGCTAAAAAAGGGGTGGAAAATATTGATGAGTTTGTTAAAAATGCTTATTATATTTTATTAACAAGAGCAGTATATGGGCAAATGGTTTATATTGAGGATGATAAACTAAGGGAGTTTTTGCTAAAAATATTTTCGGCTGACAAAAGTTAATTGTTTATGAAATAGTATATTGATTTTTAACAAATGCAAGAAGCCGTCGAAGTGCTTGATTTTGAACTGGCAGCTCAGATTCGTGATATGATGTTGGAAGTGAAGGCGTTGGGGTAGGGAAGGAGAAAAATAAATGAACCTAACTATCAAACAAATGGAAACTCCTGAAGAGATAGAAGGTAAATCCTTCGTTCATTGGCAAACGTGGAGAGAGGCTTATGATGACCTTTTACCTGCGAAATTTCAGGAGACGATGACATTAGAAAGATGTCGATTCTTTAGTCAAAAATATCCAGAAAATACATTGATTGCGATGGATGGCATGAAGGTAGTTGGTTTTATCAGTTTTGGAAACTTTCGTGATGAGACTATTCAAGCTGGCGAAATTATTGCCTTATATGTTTTAAAAGATTATTATGGAAAAGGTATTGCTCAGAAGTTAATGAAGGAAGCTCTGACGACTCTTGAACAGTTCTCTGAAATATTTTTATGGGTATTAAAAGAGAATAAGCGAGCCATTGCTTTCTATCAAAAAATGGGTTTTACTTTTGATGGGCAAGAAAAAATACTTGACCTTGGAAAACCTATCACTGAAATTAGAATGGTACGTAAGAAAAATCCTCAAAATCTGAGAGTTAAATACTGGTAGAATTGCGATTTTGTTTTCAGATTACGCAATGAACAAACAATCATGTTTTAGAATATATTTTTAAATAGAGGGAAGTTATTATGAAATTGAAAGAGAAGAATTATAAGAAGTCATCGAGCTTAGATTCTGTTCGTTTTTGGTTACAAGGGCATCGATTTTTCAAATTTATGCTTGATATTACCTTTTATATCAGCTTGTTCCTAGTTATAGAATTTACAACATCACAGAACAAAAGCATTCCAGCTGATTTTCGGTACAGAGAGCTTTTATTTCCCTTGCAATTGAATCTTTTTATCTTGGGTAATAGGTTCTATGCTCTCTTTTTGTCAGTGAAAACTAAAAAAGAAAGGACCCTTAAAAGATTTTGTGAACCCTTTATTTATATCAATATCCTTAGCTTCATTTTTCAACTGATTGGTGTGAGAAAAAGAGGAAGAGTCGTTCTCTCACCTTTGTTTTCACTGGAGTCATCCTATATCTGGTTTCCTATTGTCGTCTACCTTCTAGTCTTGATGTTAACTTTGGCAATCTTCTTTCTCTCTAAAGGTTCAAAAAAAGGAGTAGATGAAAATGAAGATGAGTAGACAAATGAAGTACAAGACAAAAGAAAAGTCTTCTTGGACTAAGAGGATTTTTCTTTGGCTGGAAAGGCACAGAAGGATTGCTCAACTTTTGGATACGAGTGTGTTATTTGGATCTATGTTTGTATCATTTCTTGCCGCCTCTTACATTAGTTATCTATTACCGAACATGAACTATCTTTCCCCCTTAAGCTTCAATCTTATCCTTCTGATCTTATCAACCTATTTCCTTGTCTTTCGTTTTAGTAGTGAAAAACTTCAGAAATGGCGTTACTTTTCATGGGGATTTATTGGGTTCAATGGTCTTCTTTTTCCCTTTCATCTCTTGGTAGGTCTGAATTGGCTAGGACGTCGTAAGTCAACGAATTTCCCTCCCATAATTTCTATGGATCCAGCCTATGTCTGGGTTCCTATTGTAAGTTATCTATTTTTCTTTTTCTTGGGGCTGGGCATTCTGCTTTTGATTATACGGATAGAAAAGAGAAGAAGGAGGCGCAAATGGAACGAAAGATTAAGAAACCAAAGAAGATCAAACAACAGAACAGACAAATGAGAAAAATCCAGAAAAAGTATTCTTTGATAGCTCACGTCCACTTGTGGCAGGAAAGACATTCAAAGATTGCTTCTTTTATGGATGGTGGTATAATATTATTATTTATTTTTGGTATCATGTATGTATTGTTCGGGACGTCACTTATCCCGAAACCATATCAAGAAATGTCCTATCTCTTGCCAATTATTATGAATTTTGTCTTTTTGGTGCACACACTCTATCAAGGTATTTTTAGAGATGGTTTTAGCAATAAGGCTTCAGTACAAGGATTTTTAAAAACTTTTCTATTCATAAACGGACCTATTTTTCTACTCCATTTAATTGTTGGTGTGAAAGGGAGAAATGTTAAAAAAATTCCTTCCCTATTATCTATCGATTATCGCTACATCTGGCTTCCAATTACTACCTATCTAATCTTTTTCATCATTCCAGCGATATTGATGGTGATTTTGAAATATAAGGACAAAAAGAGGAAAAATCATGACAAAAGAAAATCTAACTAAGTTATTTTCATTTAAAACTCTCTATTTGGCTTTGCTAGCTTTTGTGATTCTTCATTTGGTACTGTTAGTTTTTGGCCTATCCTTTACTCCAGTTTTGTGGAATAGTTGGTTTTTTATTCTTTGTTTAACCTTCCTAATCCACCCCTGGAGAATCTTTTATAGAATAAGAGATTTTCAATGGTATCACCTTATTTTTCAAATATTTAGTGGATTGGTGACATTTTACCTTTGGTTTGCAGTATTCTTTGTTTTATCAGTTATCTCGGATCCAGCCGTCCCAATCAATATAGACTATCGCATAGAAGATAAGGAAATCATCATTGTTAAAGGTTTTGTGGTCCATAGTACCTATGAACATCATGAATTGATCAATCCCTTTATCATGAAGGCAGAAGTAAAATACAACGAAGATACATTTTAATAACTTAGAAAGCGAGCAAATCTATGTCCCGTGCCCAAGCAACTATTTTAACCAACATCTGTCTGATTGAAGACCTCGAAACCCAGCGCGTGGTGATGCAGTATCGTTCACCCGAAAACAATCGCTGGTCTGGCTATGCCTTTCCAGGAGGACATGTTGAGAATGGCGAGGCCTTTGCTGAGTCTGTCATTCGTGAGATTTATGAAGAAACAGGTCTAACCATTCAGAATCCCCAACTAGTCGGCATTAAAAACTGGCCCTTAGATACAGGTGGGCGCTACATCGTCGTTTGCTATAAAGCGACAGAGTTTACTGGAAATCTCCAATCCTCAGAAGAAGGAGAAGTATCTTGGGTACAAAAAGACCAGATTCCTAACTTGGATCTGGCCTATGATATGTTACCTTTGATGGAAATGATGGAAGCACCTGACAAGTCTGAGTTCTTCTATCGCCACCGTACAGATGATGGCTGGGAGAAAGAAATTTTCTAGTCTTTTACTAAATAACCTAACTGATCCAAGGTCTCCTCGATATAGTGGAGGTCTTGTTGTGTCTCGGCTTCAACAAGGTGGTAATGGATGCCGTCTGTCAATTCAGAAAGGGGTCTAAAGTCTGAATTCTCGACTTGTTCCAGAAAGTGCTGGACATCTCGGCGGCAGGTGAGTTTGAGTAGGGTTTCAATTTCGCCATAAACGGGATGATCGATTAAGATATTTTGAACGCGTCCGCCATTATCTACAATAGCTAGAAGTTCCTGACCGATTTCTTCCAGTTCATGTTTCACTTTAAAGAGTTTGTGAACGTAAGGGCTGACATTGTTTTCTTTATAGATATAACCACGATTGGTGGATAGGATAGGAGCTCCATCTGCTCGGAGAATAGCGATGTCCTGTACAATGACCTGGCGCGTAACATGGAAGTGTTCAGCCAAGGTTTGGCCATTGAGGGCTTTTGGTGCCTCTTTTAACAGTTTGAGAAGAGCTTGTTTGCGATCCTTTGTCATAGTTTTTCCTTTTAGCGACGTTTTCGAAGCACTTTAAAGACAGCTAGTGCTAAGGTATAGTCTACCATACTATGGATAATTGTACCAAAACCAACTAGAACAAAGAGAACATAAAACATATTTTCAACATTTGTCCCTGAAGTAGCATAGAAGATGATACAAGCTATTACTTCAGCTATAGCATGAACAACACCCAAAACAAAGTTAAAAATCCAAGATGTCTTTGGTTTATCCAAGGTTTCAGGGAATTTCTTTAAGTACAAAGCCCCCAAAATACCAAAAACGATGTGAGAGAAGGCGCGCAGGACGATAACCATGGGATAGCCTGCCATCAGGAAGCCAAGACTAGAAGCAATAATCACAAAAGCAGCCATCAAAGGCGAAAGAAACATGGCGATAAAGATGGGGATATGACTTCCCAATGTGTAAGAAGCCGGTGGGATAACGATTTTAAAAGGCATAATGATTGGAATCAAAATCGCTATTGCAGTGAGTAGGGCAGTCATGGTCATAAACTGCGTTTTTTTTCGTATATCCATAAGAACCTCCATTTATCTGTATATACATAAGTATAGTATAATAAATAGTCAGCCAAGTCAAGGTCCAATATTGATTTTTAAGACATATTTGGTTAAAATGTGGTAAAGAATTTTTGATTTAGGAGAGGATGTCATGATACTTGTTGTTTATCTAGTTGTGATAATCGTGATGATGTCAAAGCAGAGAAAAGAAGGGAAAGTTGTCTCAGGTTGGACTCGTTTTATAGTTTATAGTTTATTGGTCCTTTCGTTAATCTCTTTATTAGCAGGCACCCTGGCTCTTTCACTTTTTAGCCTTTTCTTATTAGGTATTCTCTTGATGGCTGCTATTATGGAAATAGCCTATTTGGTCAGAATGGTGATTGCTTTTGGTTTGATTTTATTGTCACTAACTCTATACTTGGATAGTCAGAAAAGTCAGCAACCTATACGGCTTTCGCATCAATTCCTGCTCTTTGGATTTCACATTTTTTTGATTATTCTCATGCTTAAAATGTGAAAACTCCACTTTCAGTATGAAAGTGGAGTTGTTTTATTTTTTCAAGGTTTGTAAACGGGGGACAATTGCTACTGTTAGAACTGCAGAGATGACAAGCTCAGCAATTGAGTTGGTTGAAATAACAGTTGCAAGGAGTTTTTGGATATTTCCATCGAAGACACTTCCAAAAAGGAAGAAGATTCCCCCAAGTACAAAGACTGTATTTGTAAGTGAACCGAGAGCTCCGGCAATGATGAGACCCGTTCTGTTTTTCAATAATTTATAAACTAGATAAGGTGTCAGACCAATCAAAATACGAGGAAGGATAGCAATCATTGCTGAATAGATGTTTCCATTTGGTACAAAAGGTGAGAATAGGTAGCTGGTTGGAAGGATTGTAATCGTGTTAACTGTCAAGCTGAGTAGCCCCATCAAGAAACCGAGTGTAACACCAACTCGTGGGCCGTAAATAATACTTGCAATAATAACAGGAATATGCACGATAGTTGGTTTAATTGGGAATGGGAATAGATTAAATAAGAGTGAGCTCAGAAAGTGAATGACCAACATGGTCGCAAAAAAGATAGCAATCGGTGCAATGTTAGAGCGTTTGTTCATCGAGGGTTTCCTTTATTCTTTCTAAAATAGTATTCAGGTCAGCTAGGGCGCCTTTGCCGTGATCGCCGCAGGCTAGTAGAGATTCTTTTGGAGAGATGATCTGATAACCATAGGTCTCTAATGTTTTTAGATTAGCCTGAGTTGCCGGATGGTCATACATCTTTGTATTCATGGCTGGTGCAACTAACTTTTTGACGTGGTCTGGCAAGGCAAGTGCTGTACTTGTCACCATGTTGTCAGCAAATCCATGGGCTAACTTTGCTATGGTATTAGCAGTAGCTGGGGCTACAATAAAAAGGTCGGTCCTTTTGCCTAGTTCGATATGATTGACTTGATCAGGATAAGGTTCCTTCATGACATCAAGATGGACAGGATTTTGAGAGAGGACCTGTAGTGTCAACGGTTGGATAAACTCTCTCGCTGCCTCAGTCATTAATACAGTGACATCATGGCCTTGTTTTTTCAAGGAACTGACTAGATCAGCTGCTTTATAGGAGGCAATGGAACCTGTCACTGCGATGAGAATATTTGCCATGGCTTTCCTTTCTTTCTATGAATTGTATGTTTGAATTTTTTCAAGTAGAAGACTTGCAATTTCCTCTTTGGTTTGAACGGTTTGGAGTTGCTCTTCCTCAACAAAGATTGCATGATGCTGATTTGCTGAGATTTGAGTAAGATCATTTGCTATGATTAAGTCAGCTTGGTTCTTGACAAGACTCTGTCTAGCAACATCAATAAGATGATCTTCAGTAACATCAACCAACAGTTTGAAACCAATCAGATGAATGGCAGGATTCCATTCTTTGACCAGAGAGATGATTTTGGGTGTTTTTTTCAGGAATAAGACCTGAACCTCATCAGTTGAAGAAATCTTAGTTTGATGATTCTGCTTGCTTAAAAATTCTTCTAGATTGGAGCTAGCCTGAACTTCTTCAAGCCCCGTCATATAAACAGGTGTGTAGTCAGACACAGCCATTGAGTGGATTAAGACCTGATATTCCTTAACAAGTTCTTGCATCACAACTAGAAGGTCGTTGGTATTATCAATTTCTCGAATGCTTAGGTTGGGATGAGCTTCTGGCTTCAGAGCTCGTTTTGTCGTTATTAAACAAACTTCATGCCCCGCAGCAAGCAAGGTTTCTGTGATGATTTTCCCCAAGCGACCTGTAGAATGGTTAGTAATAGAGCGGACACTATCAATAGCTTCACTGGTACCGCCCGATGTGACTAAAATTTTCATAGCACTATTGTACACAAAAATAAACAGTAAGTAAAATGAAAGCGATAAAATTTTGCTAAAACAAAGCAACACTATAGTTTATAACTATAAAGCCATATAAAATTTTTCAAAGGGCACTAAAAATCTTGAAATTCAGGATATTTACGAACGTTTAGAGAGTTTATGGATGTTAAAAATCTTGTTTTGTGTTATAATAAATTATCAAATTAGAGGTTAGAGGAGTTTTGAATGAAAACAGATATTGAAATAGCACAGAGTATTGAGTTGAAACCAATCGTTGATGTTGTTGAGAAACTTGGTATTTCTTACGACGATTTGGAATTGTACGGGAAGTATAAGGCTAAACTCAGCTTTGATAAAATTCGTGCAGTTGAGAGCAATCCAGTTGGGAAATTGATCTTGGTTACTGCCATCAATCCAACACCAGCAGGTGAAGGAAAATCAACCATTACCATTGGTCTGGCAGACGCCTTGAACAAAATCGGCAAGAAAACTATGATTGCCATCCGCGAACCGTCTCTTGGCCCAGTCATGGGGATTAAGGGTGGTGCAGCCGGTGGTGGTTATGCCCAAGTGTTGCCAATGGAGGACATCAACCTTCACTTTACCGGGGATATGCATGCCATTACAACAGCCAACAATGCTCTTTCAGCCTTGATTGACAACCACTTACACCAAGGAAATGAGCTGGGAATCGACCAACGTCGTATTCTTTGGAAACGTGTTGTGGACTTGAATGACCGTGCCCTTCGTCATGTGACCGTTGGACTTGGTGGTCCTCTAAATGGTATTCCTCGTGAGGATGGCTTTGATATTACCGTTGCTTCAGAAATCATGGCCATTCTTTGCTTGGCGACTGATATTGAAGATTTGAAAAAGCGCTTGGCTAGCATCGTTATTGGCTATCGCTATGACCGTACACCAGTTACTGTTGGTGATTTACAGGTTGAGGGAGCATTAGCATTGATTTTGAAAGATGCTATCAAACCGAACTTGGTTCAGACAATTTACGGTACACCTGCCTTTGTACACGGTGGTCCATTTGCCAATATCGCTCATGGATGTAACTCTGTTTTGGCAACAAGCACAGCCCTTCGCTTGGCGGATTATACTGTTACTGAAGCTGGTTTTGGTGCAGACCTTGGTGCTGAGAAATTCCTTGATATCAAGACACCAAACTTGCCAACATCTCCAGATGCAGTTGTCATCGTCGCTACCCTTCGTGCCCTTAAGATGAATGGTGGTGTAGCTAAGGATGCTCTTACAGAGGAAAATGTGGAGGCAGTTCGTGCAGGCTTTGCTAACTTGAAACGCCACGTTGAGAACATCCGTAAGTTTGGTATTCCAGCAGTTGTTGCTATTAATGAATTTGTCACTGATACAGAAGCTGAAATTGCAGCTTTGAAGGAACTTTGTGCCTCAATCGATGTGCCAGTTGAACTAGCAAGTGTCTGGGCTGATGGCGCAGAAGGTGGCGTAGCACTTGCCGAAACGCTTGTCAAGACTATCTCTGAAAATCCAGCCAACTACACTCGTCTTTATGACAATAACCTTTCTGTCCAAGAAAAGATTGAAAAGATTGTCACTGAAATCTATCGTGGTAGCAAAGTGAACTTTGAGAAGAAAGCCCAAACGCAAATCGCTCAAATCGTTCAAAACGGATGGGACAAATTGCCAATCTGTATGGCTAAAACTCAGTACAGTTTCTCTGATAATCCAAATGCACTTGGAGCTCCAGAAAACTTTGAAATTACCATCCGTGAATTGGTACCAAAATTAGGTGCAGGCTTCATCGTTGCCCTAACTGGTGATGTTATGACCATGCCAGGACTTCCAAAACGTCCAGCCGCTCTTAATATGGATGTTGAAAGCGACGGAACCGTTCTAGGCTTGTTCTAGTAAATTGCAATTGATTTAAATGAGTTTGGAAAACCTATCCAATCTCATTTTTTTATCTAGATTTAAGGAGTTGTCTTCAGCTGATAATAGAGTTACTTTCTAGACGCAACCAGTCTAGGTAAAGATATTTTCCCTAATTTCTGATATAATAGAAACATTGACTTCAAGAGTAAGGAAGAGAAGATGAACGCATTATTGAATGGAATGAATGACCGTCAGGCTGAGGCGGTGCAAACAACAGAAGGGCCATTGTTGATCATGGCGGGGGCTGGTTCTGGAAAGACTCGTGTTTTAACTCACAGAATCGCCTACTTGATTGATGAAAAAATGGTCAATCCTTGGAATATCTTGGCTATTACCTTTACCAATAAGGCTGCGCGTGAGATGAAAGAGCGTGCTTATGGTCTTAATCCAGCTACTCAGGACTGTCTGATTGCGACCTTTCACTCCATGTGTGTTCGTATCCTGCGTCGCGATGCGGATCATATTGGCTACAATCGGAACTTCACCATTGTAGATCCCGGAGAACAGCGAACCCTCATGAAACGCATTCTCAAGCAATTAAACTTAGATCCGAAAAAATGGAATGAACGGACTATTTTGGGAACCATTTCCAATGCTAAGAATGACCTAATTGATGATGTGGCTTATGCTGCCCAGGCTGGCGATATGTACACGCAAATCGTAGCTCAGTGTTATACAGCTTATCAAAAGGAGCTTCGTCAGTCTGAGTCCGTTGACTTTGATGATTTGATTATGCTGACCCTGCGTCTCTTTGATCAAAATCCTGATGTCTTGACTTACTATCAGCAGAAGTTCCAGTACATCCACGTTGATGAGTACCAAGATACCAACCATGCCCAGTACCAACTGGTCAAACTCTTAGCTTCACGCTTTAAAAACATCTGCGTAGTCGGTGATGCGGACCAGTCCATCTACGGTTGGCGTGGGGCTGATATGCAGAATATCTTGGATTTTGAGAAAGATTATCCTAAAGCCAAGGTCGTTTTGTTAGAGGAGAATTATCGTTCAACAAAAACCATTCTCCAAGCCGCTAATGACGTCATCAAAAACAATAAAAATCGCCGCCCCAAGAATCTCTGGACCCAGAATGCTGATGGAGAGCAGATTATTTACTATCGTGCAAATGACGAACAAGATGAGGCTGTTTTTGTAGCCAAAACCATAGATGAACTTGGTCGTAGTCAAAACTTCCTCCACAAGGATTTTGCAGTTCTTTATCGGACTAACGCCCAGTCTCGTACTATTGAGGAGGCCCTCCTAAAGTCCAATATTCCTTATACTATGGTCGGCGGGACCAAGTTCTACAGCCGTAAAGAAATACGTGACATTATCGCTTATCTGAATCTCATTGCCAATCTGAGTGACAATATCAGTTTTGAGCGCATTATTAACGAACCAAAACGTGGAATTGGCCCAGGAACGGTTGAGAAAATCCGTGATTTTGCCAATATGCAAGACATGTCTATGCTGGATGCTTCAGCCAATATTATGTTGTCTGGTATCAAAGGAAAAGCAGCACAGTCCATCTGGGACTTTGCCAATATGATCTTGGATTTGCGGGAGCAACTGGATCAATTAACCATCACCGAGCTGGTGGAGGCTGTTCTAGAAAAAACAGGTTATGTCGATATTCTTAATGCTCAGGCAACCTTGGAGAGCAAGGCGCGGGTTGAAAATATCGAAGAGTTCCTATCTGTTACTAAGAATTTTGACGACAACCCTGATAGTCAAGAAGAGGAAACAGGTTTGGACAAACTCAGTCGATTCTTGAATGACTTGGCTTTGATTGCAGATACAGATTCAGGCAGTCAGGAGACATCAGAAGTAACCTTGATGACCTTGCACGCTGCTAAGGGACTCGAGTTCCCAGTTGTCTTTATCATTGGGATGGAGGAAAATGTCTTTCCACTTAGCCGTGCAGCTGAAGATCCAGATGAGCTAGAAGAGGAACGCCGTTTGGCCTATGTAGGTATCACTCGCGCGGAGAAAATCCTCTATCTGACCAATGCCAACTCACGCTTGCTTTTCGGTCGTACAAATTATAACCGTCCAACTCGTTTTATCAATGAAATCAGTTCAGACTTACTTGACTATCAAGGCTTGGCTCGACCAGCGAATACTAGCTTTAAGGCTTCTTATAGCAGTGGTGGGATTGCTTTCGGTCAAGGTATGAGCTTAGCTCAGGCCCTTCAAGAACGGAAACGCAATGCTGCACCAAGCTCTATCCAGTCAAGTGGTCTTCCGTTTGGACAGTTTGCAACTGGTGCAAAATCAGCGTCTAGTGATACAAGATGGTCTATTGGTGATATTGCTCTCCACAAGAAGTGGGGAGAGGGAACTGTTCTGGAAGTCTCTGGTAGCGGTGATACTCAGGAGTTGAAAATCAATTTCCCAGAAGTCGGTCTGAAAAAACTCCTAGCCAGCGTTGCCCCAATTGAGAAAAAAATCTAATTTTTCATCCTCCTCACGAATAATAAAGTGAGGAGGATTTTTATGTACAGTATTTCATTCCAAGAAGATTCACTCTTGCCTAGAGAAAGACTAGTTAAAGAAGGAGTAGAGGCTCTAAGCAATCAAGAATTACTAGCTATTCTGCTCAGAACGGGAACACGTCAGGCCAATGTCTTTGAAATTGCCCAAAAAGTCTTGAATAGTCTGACTAGTCTAACCGATTTGAAAAAAATGACCCTGCAGGAATTGCAGAGTCTGTCTGGTATAGGGCGAATAAAAGCTATTGAATTACAAGCGGTGATTGAACTAGGGCATCGTATTCACAAACACGAAACTCTTGAGATGGAAAGTATTCTCAGTAGTCAAAAGCTAGCCAAGAAAATGCAACAGGAGCTTGGCGACAAAAAACAAGAGCACCTAGTGGCGCTCTATCTCAATACTCAAAATCAAATCATTCATCAGCAAACTATTTTTATCGGCTCTGCGACACGCAGTATTGCTGAACCGAGGGAAATCCTACACTATGCTTTGAAGCATATGGCTACCTCAGTGATTCTAGTTCACAATCATCCATCTGGTGCAGTATCTCCTAGTCGAAATGATGATCATGTCACTAAACTAGTCAAGGAAGCCTGTGAACTGATGGGGATCGTTTTCTTGGACCATCTGATTGTCTCGCACTCTGATTACTTTAGTTACCGTGAAAAGACGGATTTGATTTAGAGTTCGTTAACAACATAGTCAAATAGCGTTTTATCTTTGGGGCGGTTTTCAAAGAGAAATTCAGGATGCCATTGAACACCAAGATAAGGAAAGCCGTCCGTAGTTGTCACAGCCTCAATGATTCCATCTTTAGGATCATGTGCTACAACCTTAAGATTTGAGGCTAGATCTTTAATGCTCTGGTGGTGGAAGGAGTTGATGTGAGAGATTTCTCCATAGATTTCTCGGAGAATCGTATTAGGTTCCGTTACGAGGCGTTGGGTAGTGTATTCGGCTGAACAGTCCTGCCAATGATCCTCGATATCTTGGTGAAGCGTGCCTCCCATAGCAACATTGAAAAGTTGAGTACCCCTACAAACAGAGAAAATTGGTTTCTTTTGCTTAATCGCTTCTTTGATAAGTGCTAGTTCAAAAATATCTCTTTGAAGATGGTAGTCATCACTATCAATAGCCTTTGGTTCACCATAGTATTTTGGATCAACATTTTGCCCACCCGTTAGGATGAGCTTATCAATGATACTGATGTAATAGGCAGCCATTTCTTGATCACCAATCGGTAGGATGATTGGAATTCCGCCAGCGTCCTTGACTCCTTCAACGAAGCCCTTTGCTGCATAGCTCATTATGATGTCATCATCTGGATGAGCTTTTTCATTTCCTGTAATCCCAATAACTGGTTTTTTCATACATGCTTTCGCTTTCTAATCCTCTTTACGCATAAAATAGAGGAGGGTTTGGAGTTCGCTTGTCAAATCGACATACTGAACGACCACATCTTTTGGGAGGTGAAGGTGAACAGGGGAAAAACTGAGAATGCCTTTTACACCAGCATCTACCAAGAGGTTGGCTACTTCTTGGGATTTGACACTTGGAACAGTTAGGATAGCAGTTTTAACATCTGCTTCTTTGATTTTTTCTTTAATCTGTGAGATACCATAGATTGGAATTCCATCAGGTGTCTGGCTTCCAACTTCTGGATGGTCATCCAGGTCAAAGGCCATGATAATCTTCATCTTGTTGCGCTCGTGGAAGCGGTAGTGGAGAAGGGCATGCCCCATATTACCAATCCCAACCAGCATAACATTTGTAATGGAGTTATCATTTAGGAGATCAGCAAAAAAATTCATCAATTTTTTGACATCGTAACCAAAACCACGACGACCTAGTTCACCAAAATAGGAAAAATCCCGACGAACGGTCGCAGAGTCGATACCGATAGCCTCTGCAATTTGTTTGGAGTTGGCACGTTCGATTTTTTCTGCATGAAATCTCTTGAAAATTCGATAGTAAAGAGAGAGTCTTTTTGCTGTTGCTTTTGGAATAGCAGACTGTTTATCTTTCACAAAATCACAACCTTTCTATTCTTCTATTTTATAGAAACATTGTGAAAAAATCAACAAAAACAAGAAAAAACTAAGAAATTTCTTAGTTTTTATCTGAAAAATGAGCTTGTGATAGAAAACGGTAGAGATCGCCAACCAATCCTTGATAAATCACCTTATCATTCAGCGTTAAGGAGCTGATTGGGAGAGTATCAGGTAGGGTCACACAGCCTGATAGAGATAACATGAGCTCTTCGTAATCCTTGTATTCAAGTGTACGTTCTACGTCATAGTTATCTTGATAGGTAAGTCGATACATAGTCAATTATCTTTCTTCTTTAGTGAAGATACCGCGTTCTACTAAACTGTCCATGAGGAAGTAGAATTTTTCCTGATGAATGTGGTGGTCTTCTGATTTAAAGATATTCACCAAACGAAGGCCAGACTTGTCAGTGATGTTGAGTTTAGCACCTGTAAGGTCTTTATTGATGATGATTTTTAGGTTGAAACCTTCACCACTGTTGGGTACTTTTTCAAGTAGACGAGTTAGTTCGAAGTTTCCTACCTTTGTTTCAAAGAAAGTATTATCTTTCAGTGTGAACTTTTTAACAGTTGGACTAAGTGTATAGTCGTAGCGGCAGTTTTGTAGTTTAATGTTTTTTTCGAATGCCATTAGTTTAATCTCCAATAATATTTTTTAAGGTTTGTGCGAGTTGTTTCAGTTCTTCCTCAGTATTAAGAGGAGAGAGACTGATACGGACAGATTCTTTTAAACGAGGCGAATCGGGCCCATAGAAAGCTTCGAGTACATGACTGGTTTGCACAATACCAGCAGTACAAGCTGAACCGGTAGAAATTGAAATTCCTTCAAGATCTAACCGTAGTAAGAGCAAATCATTCTTTTGACCAGGAAAGCCAATGTTGACAACATAAGGAAGTTGGTGGTTACTTTCATTGAGATAGTAGTCGAGACCTGCAATTTCTTCTAAAAAAGTAGCTTTGAGTGCGCTTAGTTTTTGGTAATGCTCAACTTGGTCATTTAAATCCTCTTTGAGAGCAGCGACCATACCTACAATGGCAGCGAGATTTTCTGTTCCAGCCCGTTTCTTTTGTTCTTGGTCTCCACCGTGAAGGTAGGAATCAAAGTCCGCGGAAGAAGCATAAAGAAAGCCGATTCCCTTTGGTCCATGGAATTTGTGGGCAGAAGCGCTGAGGAAATCAATACCTAATTTCTCGGGATGGATAGGAATCTTCCCGATAGCTTGAACAGCATCTACATGATAAGCTGCAGGATGATCTTTTAAAATACGTCCAATCTCAGCGATAGGTAAGAGGCTACCTGTTTCATTATTAGCATACATGGTGGAAACGAGAATGGTATCGTCATGTAATGCTTCTTGAATTTGCTGGGCAGTTATTTCTTGATTTACTGGTTGGATGATAGTTGCTTCAAAACCAAAATGTTGCACCAGATAATCAATAGTCTCAAGTACAGAATGGTGTTCAATAGCTGTCGTGATGATATGTTTTCCACGATTTTGATGACGGAGACAATAGCCGATAATGGCTGTATTGTTACTTTCTGTACCGCCAGACGTAAAAAAGATATGTTGAGGTTTAGTTCCTAGTAAGTGGGCTAAGTCCTGACGAGCCTCTCGTAAGAGTTTACCAGCCTGCCGACCATGACTATGAATACTAGAAGGATTACCATGAGTTTCTTGCATGACCTTGGTCATTTCAGAAATAGCTACTGCTGACATAGGAGTCGTAGCAGCATTGTCCAAATAAATCAAAGAATCACCTTATTTCTTTTTGTTGTAAGCAAAGAGTGGGCTGACTGGTTTTCTTTCATGGATGCGGACGATAGCATCACCAATTAATTCGCTAGCAGTAATGTAACATACATTTTCTGGAGTTCTTTCTTTGGTCGCTACTGAGTCTGTCACGAGGATTTCTTTGATGTTTGTAGCGTCAAGAAGGTCTGCTGCACCTTCAACAAATAAACCGTGACTGGATACTGCATAAATCTCAGTTGCGCCTTCACGTTCAACGATTTTGGCTGCTTCAGAGAATGTACGACCAGTATTTAGGATATCGTCAATCAAGATAGCCTTTTTGCCTTCAACATCCCCAATGATATAGCCTTCGTTACGATCAGAATCGTCTTGGGCATAGTCAATGATAGCGATAGGAGCATCAAGGTATTCAGCCAAACTACGTGCACGTTTAACACCAGAGTTCTTTGGACTAACAACAACAACATCAGAGCCAAGAAGTCCTTTATCACAGTAGTGCTTAGCAAATAGAGGAACAGTATAAAGATTATCTACAGGAATATCAAAGAAACCTTGGACTTGAACAGCGTGGAGGTCAAGCGTTAGAACACGGCTTACACCAGCTTTGACAAGCATATTGGCAACTAGTTTTGCAGTGAGGGGTTCGCGAGAAGAAGCGATACGATCCTGACGCGCATAACCAAAGTAAGGGAGGACAACGTTGATACTATGAGCACTTGCACGTACACAAGCGTCAACCATGATTAACAACTCCATCAAGTGGTTGCTAACGGGGTAGCTGGTTGACTGGATGATGTAGACATCGTAACCACGGACACTTTCTTCAATGTTGACCTGGATTTCGCCATCAGAAAATTGTCGAGAGGATAATTTCCCGAGAGGTACACCAACTGTATCCGCAATCTTTTGAGCGATTTCATGGTTAGAGTTTAGGGTGAAAAGTTTCATGTTGTTTCTATCTGACATTGTAGACCGTCCTCTGTAAACTTTGTGAATCTTCTTTGAGAAAGTTTTGTTTTTCAAAGCCAGATTCTTTTATTTTTATCTTTTCTATTTTACCAAAAAAAGGAGATTATTTCAGCTTTTTTTCATGCTTTTAATAAAACGAATTAATTTTGATGGAGCTTTCTGATAAGTTATCTGATTTTCATCTAAAAATTTCTGAAAATCGGCTTTCCCTTTTTCATGGTCAGTGACTTCAAGCTCCAGTTCATAGTCCGTCTGGTCAAAGTAGTGACTTTTATCTAAGGCCATTAAGCCAATTTCTGTTTTCGTTTCATAACGTAGAGTTGAAAGACAGCCTAGGACAAGCCAGTCATGACTTTCGATACCAATCTTAGCGAGCTTCTCTAGAACGAGCCCTTGAGGTAGTTTTTGTTTTTCTAGGTATGATTCAGCTTCTGGAAGAGTTAGTTTCTGGTTGTATTCCATATTTCCTACAGTTTGAGGTAATTTCAAGGTCAATTCTGCCCAATCCGAAAAGGTGCGAATGCGCATGGCAACCTTCTTTTCACGCAATTGGAAATCTAGTGTGTCAATGTAGTAGTTTTTCTGAAGGACGGGTTGGATATGGGAAAACTGTTTTTTTAGATGATCATATTCCTCTTTTTTCAGAAGTGTTTTCAATTCTATTTCTAAATGTTTCATTTTTTCAACCTTTTCTATATCTTTGAAAGCGATTTATGGTATAATGGACAATGTATTTATTGTATACGAATGTACTGAAAAAATCAAAGATTTTCGACAGAGCAATCAAACATTACAAGGGAGAAAGTATGACCATAGAATGGGAAGAATTTTTAGATCCTTACATTCAGGCTGTTGGTGAATTGAAGATCAAACTTCGGGGAATTCGCAAACAGTATCGTAAGCAAAACAAGCATTCTCCGATTGAGTTTGTAACGGGTCGGGTAAAACCGATTGAAAGTATCAAAGAAAAAATGGCTCGTCGAGGAATTACATATGCAAGTCTGGAACATGATCTGCAAGACATTGCTGGTTTACGTGTCATGGTTCAGTTTGTTGATGACGTGGAAGAAGTTGTTGCAATTCTACGTAAACGCCAAGATATGAGAGTCGTTCAGGAACGAGATTATATTACTCATCGTAAGGCTTCAGGTTATCGTTCTTATCACGTGGTTGTCGAGTACACGGTTGATACGATCAACGGAGCTAAGACGATTTTGGCGGAAATTCAAATACGGACTTTAGCCATGAATTTCTGGGCTACGATTGAACACTCGCTCAATTATAAATATCAGGGCGATTTTCCAGAAGAAATCAGGAAAAGGCTGGAAATCACGGCCAAAATAGCCTATCAACTGGATGAAGAAATGGGTAAGATTCGTGATGATATCCAGGAAGCGCAGGCTCTCTTTGATCCATTGAGCAGAAAACTAAACGATGGTGTAGGAAATAGTGACGATACAGATGAAGAATACAGGTAAACGAGTTGACCTCATAGCAAATAGAAAGCCACAAAGTCAGAAGGTTTTGCATGAACTGAGGGAAAAACTAAAGAAACAACATTTTATACTGAACGATACCAATCCCGACATCGTCATTTCGATTGGTGGCGATGGGATGCTTTTATCTGCCTTTCACAAGTATGAGAATCAGTTAGACAAGGTTCGATTTGTAGGTGTTCATACAGGGCATTTGGGATTTTACACAGATTATCGTGATTTTGAGCTGGATCAGTTGGTGACCAATCTTTTACTAGATACTGGTGCCAAAGTTTCCTATCCAGTCTTGAATGTCAAGGTAACGCTTGAAAATGGAGAAGTGAAAATCTTCCGTGCTTTAAATGAAGCCAGTATCCGTCGATCAGATCGCACCATGGTTGCGGATATCATCATTAACCACGTTCCATTTGAGAGATTTCGTGGAGATGGAGTGACTGTTTCAACGCCGACGGGAAGTACTGCCTACAACAAGTCCTTGGGTGGAGCTGTCTTGCATCCGACCATTGAAGCCTTACAGTTGACGGAGATAGCGAGTCTTAACAACCGAGTCTATCGCACTTTGGGATCATCAATCATTATTCCAAAAAAAGATAAGATTGAACTCTTGCCGACACGCAATGATTACCACACGATATCAGTCGATAACAGCGTCTATTCATTCCGTAATATCGAACGGATTGAGTATCAAATCGACCATCATAAGATTCACTTCGTAGCGACACCAAGCCACACTAGTTTCTGGAATCGTGTCAAAGATGCCTTCATCGGCGAGGTGGATGAATGAGGTTCGAATTTCTCGCAGATGAGCACGTCAAAGTCAAAACATTCCTCAAGAAACATGAGGTTTCTAAGGGACTTTTGGCTAAGATTAAGTTTCGAGGCGGGGCTATTCTGGTAAATGGCCAACCTCAAAATGCGACTTATCTCTTAGATATTGGAGACCGCGTTGCCATTGATATTCCAGCAGAGGAAGGCTTTGAAACCTTGGAGGCCATCGAGCGACCACTGGATGTTCTCTATGAGGATGACCATTTTCTGGTTTTGAATAAACCTTATGGAGTAGCTTCCATCCCCAGTGTCAATCATTCCAATACCATTGCTAATTTTATCAAGGGCTACTATGTCAAACAAAACTATGAAAACCAGCAAGTTCACATCGTGACTAGGCTTGATAGAGATACATCTGGTTTGATGCTCTTTGCCAAGCACGGCTACGCTCATGCACGTTTAGACAAGCAACTGCAACGAAAGTCTATCGAGAAACGCTACTTTGCTTTGGTTAAAGGAGCTGGTGTCTTGGAGCCTGAAGGGGAGATTATTGCGCCGATTGCGCGTGATGAAGATTCTATTATCACAAGACGGGTTGCCAAAGGTGGGAAATACGCTCATACGTCATACAAAGTTGTAGCGTCTTATGAAAATATTCACCTAGTCGATATTCGCCTGCATACTGGGCGAACTCATCAGATTCGAGTGCATTTTTCTCATATTGGCTTTCCTTTGTTGGGAGACGATTTGTATGGTGGTACTCTGGATGACGGTATCCAACGTCAGGCTCTGCATTGCCATTATTTATCTTTTTATCATCCTTTTCTAGAGCAAGATTTGCAACTAGAAAGCCCCTTACCGGATGATTTCAGCAATCTTATTACTCAGTTATCAACTAATACTCTTTAAAAATTGTTTGGAGTATAATTTATTTTCTTAAAGGAGAAAACTCATGGAAGTTTTTGAAAGTCTCAAAGCCAACCTGGTTGGCAAAAATGCTCGTATCGTTCTCCCTGAAGGGGAAGAGCCACGTATTCTCCAAGCGACAAAACGCTTGGTAAAAGAAACAGAAGTAATTCCTGTTTTGCTTGGAAATCCTGAAAAAATTAAAATTTATCTTGAAATTGAAGGAATCATGGATGGTTATGAAGTCATTGACCCTCAACACTATCCTCGATTTGAAGAAATGGTTGCTGCTTTAGTAGAGCGTCGTAAGGGCAAAATGACTGAAGAAGAAGCGCGCAAAGTTTTGGTTGAAGATGTCAACTACTTTGGTGTGATGCTAGTCTACTTGGGCTTGGTTGATGGTATGGTATCTGGTGCGATTCACTCAACTGCCTCAACAGTTCGCCCAGCCCTTCAAATCATTAAAACTCGTCCAAATGTAACGCGTACTTCAGGTGCCTTCCTCATGGTACGTGGTACAGAACGTTACCTATTTGGAGACTGTGCCATTAATATCAATCCAGATGCGGAAGCCTTGGCCGAAATTGCGATCAACTCAGCAATCACAGCTAAGATGTTTGGTATTGAACCTAAAATTGCTATGCTAAGCTATTCTACTAAAGGTTCAGGCTTTGGTGAAAGTGTTGATAAGGTCGTAGAAGCAACTAAAATTGCTCACGACTTGCGCCCTGACCTTGAGATTGATGGTGAATTGCAATTTGATGCTGCCTTTGTTCCTGAAACTGCAGCTCTTAAAGCTCCAGGAAGTAATGTAGCTGGTCAAGCAAATGTCTTTGTCTTCCCAGGTATCGAAGCAGGAAATATCGGTTACAAGATGGCAGAACGTCTCGGTGGTTTTGCGGCTGTAGGACCTGTTTTGCAAGGTTTGAACAAACCTGTTAACGACCTTTCTCGTGGATGTAATGCAGATGATGTGTACAAATTGACCCTTATCACAGCAGCTCAAGCAGTTCATCAATAAGATCTAGTCCTCTTTCCCATGGGAAGAGGCTTTTTAGTACTGAGAAAAGGACAGTTAGAAGCTTCTATGTTATACTAGATATATGTTAGATTTGAAAGAATACGGTATCGTCATGTGGCCGGAGGAGAAGATTATTTCTTTTCGTGAAAAACTCCTCAACTGGTATGATGAAAACAAGCGAGATTTGCCTTGGCGGAGAAGTAAAAATCCTTATCACATCTGGGTATCTGAAATCATGCTTCAGCAGACCAGAGTGGATACAGTTATTCCATACTACGAACGATTCTTGGACTGGTTTCCAACTGTTGAAAGTCTGGCGAATGCCCCTGAGGAGCGTTTACTGAAAGCTTGGGAGGGGTTGGGCTATTATTCCCGCGTACGCAATATGCAGTCGGCGGCTCAGCAGATTATATCTGACTTTGGTGGTCAATTTCCAAATACCTATGAAGGAATTTCTAGTTTAAAAGGGATTGGCCCCTATACTGCGGGTGCAATTTCCAGTATCGCTTTTAATTTACCCGAGCCAGCAGTTGATGGCAATGTCATGCGAGTTTTAGCGCGCTTGTTTGAGGTAAATTATGATATCGGAGTTCCCAGCAATCGCAAGATTTTCCAAGCTATTATGGAAATCTTGATTGATCCGAAACGACCAGGTGACTTTAACCAAGCTCTGATGGATTTGGGCTCTGATATAGAGTCTCCGGTTAACCCTCGACCAGAAGAAAGTCCTGTTAAGGACTTTAGTGCAGCCTATCAGAACGGAACTATGGATGTATATCCGATCAAAGAACCCAAGAAAAAGCCTCTCCCAATATATCTCAAGGCTTTGGTTGTGTGCAATGACCGAGGGCAATATTTACTAGAGAAAAATGAAAGCGAGAAACTACTAGCCGGTTTTTGGCACTTCCCATTGATTGAAGTTGATGATTTCTCAAGTGATGACGATCAGCTCAATCTCTTTTCTCAAGTCAAAGAGGAAAGCAGAGCATTTGGACCAAGTCCTCAAGAAAACTTTGAGCAGGATTATGATTTAGAAGTGAATTGGTCCCAGCAAGTATTTGACCAGGTCAAGCATGTATTTAGTCATCGGAAATGGCATATTCAAATCCTAGCAGGCCAAGTGACAGATTCAAAACAGTTTTCGGACAGAGAAATTCGCTGGGTTTCTCCTCAGGAGTTTTCTGATTATCCACTTGCGAAACCTCAACAAAAAATTTGGCAGGCTTATAAAAACAACTCTTGAAGATGAAGGCTTACAGTAGCCATTTGTGCCTTCTTTGCATTTTTTTGTTATAATAGATAGAGAAAAAGGTGATAAAATGAAAAAAATATTAATTGTAGATGATGAGAAACCAATCTCAGATATTATTAAGTTTAATATGGCCAAGGAAGGTTATGAAGTTGTTACAGCCTTCAATGGTCGTGAGGCGATCGAGCTATTTGAAGCAGAGCAACCGGATATTATTATCCTCGACTTGATGTTACCTGAAATTGATGGTTTAGAAGTTGCTAAAGCTATTCGTAAGACTAGTAGCGTGCCGATTATCATGCTATCAGCTAAGGATAGCGAGTTTGACAAGGTTATTGGTTTAGAGTTAGGTGCAGACGATTATGTTACAAAACCTTTCTCAAACCGTGAGTTGCAGGCTCGTGTTAAGGCCCTTCTTCGTCGTACCGACCTAGTTTCAGTAGATAACCAAGAGTCTGATGAGAAGAAGACGCAACCTTTACAAATTGGTGATTTGGAAATCGTTCCAGATGCTTACGTGGCTAAGAAATATGGTGAGGAATTAGATTTGACCCACCGTGAGTTTGAACTCTTGTATCACTTGGCATCTCATATTGGACAAGTGATTACGCGTGAACACTTGCTTGAGACTGTATGGGGTTATGACTATTTTGGTGATGTTCGTACTGTGGACGTGACCATTAGACGCTTGCGTGAGAAAATAGAAGACACTCCAAGTCGTCCAGAGTACATTCTCACACGTCGTGGTGTTGGATACTATATGAGAAATAATGATTGAAGATATTAGACAAACTATTCTGACCAGCGATTTTATCTTTATCCTGATTTTACTTGGTTTTATCTTGGTGGTAACCTTGCTGTTACTGGAAAATCGTCGGGATAATATCCGTCTGAAGGAGATAAATCAAAAGGTTAAGGACTTGATTGCAGGTGATTATTCACAAGTTTTGGACTTACAGGGCAGTACAGAAATCACTAACATCACCAATAATCTCAATGATTTGTCAGAAGTTATTCGTTTGACTCAAGAAAATCTGGAACAAGAGAGTAAACGATTGAACAGTATTCTTTCTTACATGACAGATGGCGTTCTTGCGACCAATCGCCGTGGCCAGATTACTATGATCAACGATATGGCAAAGAAACAGCTCGGTGTGCAGAAAGAAGATGTTCTGAATAAAAGTATCCTCGAATTGCTTAAGATAGAAGATGAGTATGAGCTGCGTGACCTGATTACACAGATTCCTGAGTTGACGATTGACTCCCAGGATGTGAATGGTGAATATCTAAGCCTTCGTGTACGTTTTGCTCTGGTTCGCCGTGAGTCAGGTTTCATCTCTGGTTTGGTTGCCGTTTTACATGATACGACCGAACAGGAGAAGGAAGAGCGTGAGCGAAGACTCTTTGTTTCGAACGTGAGTCACGAGTTGCGAACTCCTTTGACCAGTGTTAAATCTTATCTTGAAGCCTTGGATGAGGGAGCTCTGTATGATCCTGTTGCTCCTGATTTTATCAAGGTTTCACTCGATGAAACCAACCGTATGATGCGGATGGTGACAGATCTCTTGCATCTCTCTCGTATTGATAATGCGACAAGTCAGCTAGATGTAGAATTGATTAATTTTACAGCATTCATCACTTTTATTCTCAACCGCTTTGATAAGATGAGAAGTCAAGATGACGAGAAAAAATATGAACTTGTTAGAGATTACCCTATTAATTCAGTTTGGATCGAGATTGATACCGATAAGATGACTCAGGTGATTGATAATATTCTTAACAATGCCATTAAGTACTCACCAGATGGTGGGAAAATCACTGTCAGCATGAAAACCACTGATGACCAGATGATTTTATCTATCAAAGACCAAGGTCTAGGTATTCCAAAGAAAGATTTGCCAAAGATTTTTGACCGTTTCTACCGTGTGGATCGTGCAAGAAGCCGGGCTCAAGGTGGAACTGGTCTAGGTCTGGCCATCGCAAAAGAAATCATCAAACAACACAATGGCTTTATTTGGGCAAAAAGTGAATACGGTAAGGGATCGACCTTTACCATCGTGCTCCCTTATGATAAGGATGCCGTAAAAGAAGAAATATGGGAGGACGAAATAGAAGACTAGAATGAGTGAAATAGGCTTTAAATACAGTATTTTAGCATCAGGTTCCAGTGGAAATTCCTTTTATCTGGAAACCCCAAAAAAGAAAATTTTAGTGGATGCAGGCTTGTCTGGTAAGAAAATTACCAGCTTGCTAGCTGAAATCAATCGCAAACCTGAAGATTTGGATGCGATTTTGATTACGCATGAGCATTCAGACCATATCCATGGGGTCGGTGTCTTGGCTCGTAAATATGGCATGGATCTTTACGCCAATGAAAAGACTTGGCAGGCTATGGAGAATAGTAAGTACCTCGGCAAGGTGGACTCTTCGCAGAAGCATATCTTTGAAATGGGCAAAACCAAAACCTTTGGTGATATCGACATTGAGAGTTTTGGTGTGAGCCATGATGCGGCAGCACCACAGTTTTACCGATTTATGAAAGACGACAAGAGCTTCGTTATGCTGACCGATACAGGTTATGTAAGTGACCGTATGGCAGGAATTGTCGAGAATGCGGACGGCTACCTCATCGAGTCCAACCACGATGTGGAGATTTTGCGAGCAGGATCTTACGCTTGGCGTCTCAAACAGCGAATTCTATCGGATCTCGGTCACCTTTCTAACGAAGACGGTGCTGAGGCCATGATTCGTGCAATGGGAAATCGAACAAAGAAAATCTATCTTGGTCACTTGTCCAAAGAGAACAATATTAAGGAGCTGGCTCATATGACTATGGTCAATCAGCTAGCCCAAGCTGATCTGGGAGTCGGAGTAGACTTTAAAGTTTACGATACCTCACCAGATACTGCAACACCATTGACAGATATATAAAAAAGAAGGCGAGTGCCTTCTTTTGTTCTGTATTTATCAAGGATTTAGTGTGGTATAATGATTAAAAAAATATAGGAGTAGCATTGTGAAAAGAAAATGGTTATTAAAGGATTACTATGACACTACGGTTATCATACTTGCCTTGATATCAGTTGTTCTTGTCTTACTAGGATTTGCTGAGATGATTGATTTAGACAGTCCTCCATACAGTATTATTGACTTACTGATTTGGTTTGTTTTTGTGGTAGATTATGGTTGGCGGTTCTTTTCAAGCAAAGAAAAATGGAGATTTATACTTGAAAATATCTTTGACTTGTTAGCTATCCTTCCATTAAATGCTATTTTTACAGTATTTCGATTAGGGCGTATCTTCCGTTTAGCAAGGCTCACAAAATTACTGAAACTAACGCGTCTTTTAAGAATCGTAGGGTTAACTGGAAAGCTGGAAAAGAAGGTAAGCAAACTCTTACGGACAAACGGTTTGCTTTATATTTTCTATCTCAATTCCTTTATTGTACTGGTAGGAAGTTCGATTTTGTCAGTTGTTGAAGAAAAATCTTTTTCGGATAGTCTTTGGTGGGCTCTTGTAACGGTAACAACTGTTGGTTATGGGGATATTGTTCCTACTTCCATTTTTGGGAAGTGGTTAGCTGTTTTACTGATGCTCGTCGGTATTGGAACAATAGGGATGTTAACAAGTGCATTGACGAACTTTTTTGTAAAGGATAATCAAGATAATCAGATACAATTTGATAAACTACAAGATCAATTACATAGTCAAAAAATATTATTAGAGAAACAATCTGAGAAAATCGAAGAACTGCACAGGATGATACAAGATTTACTTGAAAAAATATAGTTTTGGCCATACAAAAACCACTCGATGAGTGGTTTTTTTACAATCCAGCAAAGTCCTTGATTTCTTGTGCTGACATGGAAGAGTCGCAACGGACATTGATTTGGCCATCTGCAATGTGAACAAATCCTGGTACGGTTGGAATTCCATAACGTGAGCGGAATTCTTGCAATTCATTGAGTTGGCTTGGTTCTTCACTGTTGATGAAGTAGATGTGGGCTTTAGTTTCAGCTACGACACCTGCCAATGTGCCAGCAAATTTACGGCAGTAAGGGCAAGTTTTACGGCCAATAAAGAAGGTTGCTGTTTCTTTATTATCGAGTGCTTCTTGTGCACGCGCAACTGTAGTGACTTCAAGGTCTTTAATGTTTTCTAAAAATTGTTCCATGAGATTACCTCGCTTTCATTGATAAGTCTAGTATGCCATAAAGTTTCTAAAAATGCTTAGATTTGATACGAAAAAAAGATGAGATTGGTTGGTCTCATCTTTTATAATTTCTTATTTAACAAACGCATTGATTTCTGCTTCGATGTTGGCAATCTTAGCTTGTGAATCTTCGTTGCTTTCACCCACAACGGCAATGTAGAACTTGATTTTTGGTTCTGTACCTGAAGGGCGAACTGCAATCCAAGAACCATCCGCAAGAGTGTATTTCAAAACATCACTTGGAGGAGTTGTCAAGTTTGTAACAGTACCGTCAGCAGCAGTAGCAGTTTGAGCCTTGAAGTCTTCTACGACAGTGATAGCTGTTGCGTTCCATTCTTTTGGAGCATTGTTACGGAACTTAGCCATAATCGATTTGATTTGTTCAGCACCATCAACACCAGAAAGGGTAACAGAGATGGTCTTTTCAGCGTAGTAGCCGTATTCTTTGTAGATTTCTTCGATACCGTCAGCAAGTGTCAAACCACGTGAACGGTAGTAGGCAGCAAGCTCAGCAACGACAAGAACGGCTTGGATGGCGTCTTTATCACGTACGAATGGTTTGATCAAGTAACCGAAGCTTTCTTCAAATCCCATCATGTAAGTGTGATTGTGTTTTTCTTCGAATTCTTGGATTTTTTCAGCGATAAATTTGAAACCTGTCAAAACGTTGAACATAGTTGCGCCGTAGCTTTCAGCAATCTTCGTTACCAAGTCAGTTGATACGATAGATTTACATAGGGCTGCATTTTCAGGAAGAGTTCCAGCATTTTTGTGGGCTTCCAAGATGTATTTAGCCATGATAGCGCCGATTTGGTTACCTGAAAGGTTGAGGTAGCTTCCATCTTTTTGAAGAACTTCAACACCAACACGGTCAGCGTCAGGGTCAGTTGCAACAAGCACATCTGCACCAACTTGACGACCAAGTTCTTCAGCAAGTGCGAAGGCTGCTTGGCTTTCTGGGTTTGGAGATTTTACAGTTGAGAAGTCAGGGTCAGCAGTTGCTTGCGTTTCAACGACTTGAACAGAGTCAAATCCTGCTTGGGCAAGAGCACGACGAGCCAACATTTCACCAGTACCATGAAGTGGTGTGTAGACAATCTTCATGTCTTTACCGAATTCTTCAATCAAGGTTGGGTTGATGTTTACGTCCTTAACTTCTTTAAGGTATTCTGCATCAACAGCTTCGCCGATAACTTCAATCAAGCCAGAAGCTTTTTCAGCTTCGACATCAGCAACTTCCACGGCGAATGGATTTTCGATTGCACGAATATAAGTAGTCAAAGCGTCCGCGTCATGTGGAGGCATTTGTCCACCGTCTTCTCCATAAACCTTGTAACCGTTAAATGGAGCAGGATTGTGACTGGCAGTAATCATGATACCCGCGAAACAGTTGAGGTGACGAACAGCGAATGAGAGTTCTGGAGTTGGACGGAGGCTTTCAAATACGTAAGATTTGATACCGTGTTTAGCAAGAACTGCAGCAGATTCAAAGGCAAACTCAGGTGAGAAGTGACGGCTATCGTAGGCAATTGCCACACCACGTTCTTTTTCATTTCCATCTTTTGATTCAATCAAACGAGCCAAACCTTCGGTGGCTTGACGAACAACATAGATATTGATACGGTTTGTACCAGCACCGATCAAACCACGCATACCTGCAGTACCAAATTCAAGATTTGTATAGAAGGCATCTTCCTTTGTTTTTTCGTCCATATTTTCCAAATCTTGACGAAGGTAGTCTGGAAGCTCAGCAAAATCGAGCCATTTTTGATAATTTTCTTGGTAAGTCATAGAGTGTCTCCTTTGTTTATTTGCTTTAATCGCTTTCATTATATCACGATTTGAGATTTTAGTAAAACGTTAGCATAACTTAAAATGTAGGAAATTTACTTTTGATTTTTTGCGGTAAAATGGTGAGTACTATGCTTACTTATACTAAGTTAGGGATGAAAATCAATTATCTAATTTTTAAAAATATTAAAAGTTATAGTATTTTTGTGGGATTTTTAAATAAAGTAAATCGTCAATATTGTTATATTCTATTCTTTTTATAAAGAATCCTTTAATGTATCAAATGAACGGTTAGAAAAATTTAATGTAAAACTCTATAAATTTAAGATATTTTGAAAATATCTGGTTTCTGTTTTGATTTTTATTCTACGTATGGTAAAATATAGTAAATCATTAAAGGAGAATCCATTATGAAAAAAATTCTTAAGCATTCTGCTTTGCTTTTATCAGCTTTAGCACTTGTTGCCTGTGGAGCTCAAAAAAAAGCAAGCGACAATGGTACTGCCTCGAACTCAAACTTTGAAGTTTCTGTAAAAGATGGTATGTTTGTATTGCCTAAAGATGAAGATTCATCTTCAAGCTACCTTGCACTTCAAGTCGAAATCAAGAACAATCGTGATAAACAGTTTAGTTTTACTAGCCAAGATATTACGCTTTATAATGAAAAAGATGAGAAATTACAACCAATTCAAATCTATGAAAGCGATAGTAAAACCAAGTTTATGTCATATGGAGACAGTCTTTCTAAAGGAAAGAGCGTTGCTGGTTATGTAGTGTATGAAGTCGACAAGAACGCTAAGTATGAACTCCACTTCGCGCCTAGCTTTTACGATGACATCAAAGAAAATTCTAAAAAGAATAATGATGTAGCAATCAAGGTGGATCCAAGTCAGTATGAAGACAATATTGATGAAGCGAAAGATGTAATGAAAAAATATGTCGATGCTGTTTACCTTAATGGGGAAAGTTCTGGTGGTGGAACGAACCTAAGTGCTACTGACAGTAAGTCGCAAGTTGTTGCGCTTGCAGACGATAAAAAATCTTCTGATAATAGTGCTGAATTCACAAACGATGCGAAAGCTGATAAAGAAGAGTTTATCAAGAAATTTACAGAGTCATTCGGAAAAGGTTTCTATAACTACAAACCTTCTGATTCAGAACTTAGAACATTCGCAGATGCTTACATCAAAGCAAATGCTAAGAGAGCAAAAGTTGATTACAAGGTGAAGACATACTTGCCAGACTATGCTGTTGTTTATGTTAGACCAGAAACAATCGACTTGGATAACTTGAATGTCTATGAATTGAGCCGTAAGTTCTACGAAGAAAACAAAGGTAAATATAGCAACTACTCAGAAGCTATGAAAGCTGGTGAGAAATACATTTTAGAAAATGCACCAAGTCAATTTGATTCAACTCCTCTAGACACTAGTGATAACATGAAGAAAGAGGGTTATGAAATTAAAATGACTAAGAAAGATGGAAAATGGACCATCGATACCTCTTCTAAAAACTATGAATTGAAAGATATGGCTCGCACATTCCGTGGAGGCATTGGATACTAAGATGAAAGGTTCGGGTATACCACTCGAACTTTTTTCATTGCAATTGTGCAAAAAAGAAAAAGATAGTAAAATAGAGATATGATTATTTTACAAGCTAATAAAATTGAACGATCTTTTGCTGGTGAGGTTCTCTTTGAACATATCAACCTGCAAGTAGATGAACGGGACCGAATTGCTCTTGTTGGGAAAAATGGTGCAGGTAAGTCTACTCTTTTAAAGATTTTGGTTGGGGAAGAGGAGCCAACTAGTGGAGAAATCAATAAGAAAAAAGATATTTCTCTGTCTTACCTAGCCCAAGATAGCCGTTTTGAGTCTGAAAATACCATTTATGATGAAATGCTCCATGTCTTTGATGACTTGCGTCAGACTGAAAAACAACTGCGTCAGATGGAGTTGGAAATGGGTGAAAAGTCGGGTGAAGATCTGGCTAAACTGATGGCGGATTATGATCGCTTATCAGAGAATTTCCGCCAGGATGGTGGCTTTACTTACGAAGCTGATATTCGAGCGATTTTGAATGGATTCAAGTTTGACGAGTCTATGTGGCAGATGAAAATTGCCGAGCTTTCAGGTGGTCAAAATACCCGTCTGGCACTGGCTAAAATGCTCCTTGAAAAGCCCAATCTCTTAGTCTTGGACGAGCCGACCAACCACTTGGATATCGAAACCATTGCCTGGCTAGAGAATTACTTGGTGAACTATAGCGGTGCCCTCATTATTGTCAGTCACGACCGTTACTTTTTGGACAAGGTTGCGACGGTTACACTCGATTTGACTAAGCATTCCTTGGATCGTTATGTGGGCAATTACTCTCGTTTTGTTGAGTTAAAGGAGCAAAAGCTAGCTACTGAGGCAAAAAACTATGAAAAGCAACAAAAGGAAATCGCTGCTCTAGAAGACTTTGTCAATCGCAATCTAGTCCGAGCTTCAACGACCAAACGTGCTCAATCTCGCCGTAAACAACTAGAAAAAATGGAGCGTTTGGACAAGCCTGAAGCTGGCAAGAAATCAGCCAACATGACCTTCCAGACGGAAAAAACATCAGGCAATGTTGTCCTGACTGTTGAAAATGCAGCTATTGGCTATGATGGGGAAATACTTTCAGAGCCAATCAATCTCGACCTTCGTAAGATGAATGCTGTTGCGATTGTCGGACCAAACGGCATTGGGAAGTCAACCTTTATCAAGTCAATAGTAGACCAGATTCCTTTTATCAAGGGAGAGAAGCGTTTTGGCGCTAATGTGGATGTTGGTTACTATGATCAGACTCAAAGTAAGCTAACAGCAAGTAATACTGTTCTGGATGAACTTTGGAATGATTTTAAACTGACACCAGAAGTTGAAATCCGCAACCGTCTTGGTGCCTTCCTTTTCTCAGGAGATGATGTTAAAAAATCAGTTGGCATGCTGTCAGGTGGCGAGAAAGCTCGTTTACTTTTGGCTAAATTGTCTATGGAAAACAACAACTTCCTGATCCTTGACGAGCCAACCAACCACTTGGATATTGATAGCAAGGAAGTGTTAGAAAATGCCCTGATTGACTTTGACGGAACCCTTCTTTTTGTCAGCCACGACCGTTACTTTATCAATCGTGTAGCCACTCATGTACTGGAATTGTCTGAGAGTGGTTCAACCCTCTACATTGGAGATTATGACTACTATGTTGATAAAAAGGCTGAAATAGAAGTCAGCCAGACAGAGGAAGCTTCAACTAGCAATCAAGCAAAAGAACCGAGCCCAGTCAATGACTACCAGGCCCAGAAACAAAGTCAAAAAGAAGTTCGCAAACTCATGCGACAAATAGAGAGTTTAGAGGCTGAAATCGAAGAGTTAGAAAGTCAAAGCCAAGCCATTTCTGAACAAATGCTGGAAACCAACGATGCTGAAAAGCTCATGGAATTGCAGGCTGAACTGGACAAAATTAGCCATCGTCAAGAAGAGGCTATGCTTGAGTGGGAAGAATTGTCGGAGCAGGTGTAAGAAATGGAACATCTTGGAAAGGTATTTCGTGAATTTCGAACAAGTGGGAAGTACTCCTTAAAAGAGGCAGCAGGTGAATCATGTTCAACCTCTCAATTATCTCGCTTCGAGCTTGGGGAGTCTGATCTAGCAGTTTCTCGGTTCTTTGAGATTTTGGACAATATTCATGTGACTATTGAAAATTTCATGGACAAGGCTAGGGATTTTCAAAATCATGAACATGTTGCCTTGATGGCACAGATTATTCCGCTTTACTACTCAAATAATATTGCAGGTTTTCAAAAGCTTCAAAGAGAACAACTTGAAAAAGCTAAGAGTTCGACCAATCCCCTCTATTTTGAGCTGAATTGGATTCTGCTACAAGGACTGATTTGTCAAAGAGATGCTCGTTACAGGATGAGGCAGAGTGATTTGGAAAAGGTAGCAGATTATCTTTTTCAAACAGAAGAATGGACTATGTATGAGTTGATTCTTTTCGGAAATCTCTATACTTTCTACAATGTGGACTATGTAGCTCGGATTGGCAGAGAAGTCATGGAGCGGGAAGACTACTACAAGGAAATTGGTCGGCATCGTAAACTCGTTTTGATTTTATCTCTTAACTGTTACCAGCATTGTTTGGAAAACCGTTCCTTTGCGGATGCGGACTATTTTGAGGGCTATGTGGAGAAGTTGATTGGAAATAGTATCAAGCTTTATGAGCGCAATATCTTCCATTATCTCAAAGGTTTTGCCCAATACCAGAGAGACTTGAAAGAAGAAGGATGTAGTCAGATGCAGGAAGCTATGCATATTTTTGATGTGCTTGGACTTCCAGAGCAAGTGGCTTACTATCAGGAACATTATGAAAAATTTGTTAATGCTTAAATTTCCCAAATAAGGGAAAAATAAAGAGACTCCTTTCAGTTTTGATACAATAGTTTCAAAATTTGAGAGGAGTCTTTTATATGAATCGACATGCAATCCAGTTGATTAGTCGTGGTGCTATTAATAAAATTGGAAATATGCTCTATGATTATGGAAACAGTGTTTGGTTGGCATCAATGGGAACCATAGGGCAGACTGTTCTTGGGATTTATCAGATTTCTGAACTCGTCACATCGATTCTGGTCAATCCCTTTGGTGGAGTGATTTCAGACCGCTTTTCGCGTCGCAAAATTTTGATGACGACGGACTTGATTTGTGGTATTCTCTGTTTAGCTATTTCTTTCATCAGAAATGATAGCTTGATGATTGCTGCTCTGATCTTCGCAAATATTGTTCAGGCAGTTGCCTTTGCATTTTCTCGTACAGCCAACAAAGCCATTATAACTGAGGTTGTAGAGAAAGACGAGATAGTGACCTATAACTCTCGCTTGGAGTTAGTTTTACAGGTTGTAGGAGTCAGTTCTCCGGTGCTTTCTTTTCTCGTTTTACAATTTACCAGTCTCCATATGACTCTTGTTTTAGATGCCATTAGTTTTTTCATCGCATTTACCTTAGTAGCTTTTCTCCCCAAAAAAGAGACTCAGGAACAAGTGAAAAGGACCTTCAGTTGGAAAAATCTTTTTTCTGATATGAAAGAAGGGATTCGCTATATTTGGTGCCAGCAAGAGATCTTTTTCCTTTTGGTAGTAGCTTCCAGTGTTAATTTCTTTTTTGCAGCTTTTGAATTTCTCCTCCCTTTTTCAGAACGGCTTTACGGGGTAGAAGGAGCTTATGCAACTATTTTGACTATGGGCGCTATTGGTTCGATTATCGGAGCTCTTCTAGCTAACAAAATAAAGGAAGGTGTTTATAATCTTTTGATTCTATTGGCCTTGACTGGAGTTGGAGTATTTATGATGGGATTACCACTGCCAACTTTTCTTTCCTTTTCTGGAAATTTAGTTTGTGAACTGTTTATGACGATATTTAATATTCACTTTTTTACTCAGGTTCAAACCAAGGTTGAGGGGGAATACTTGGGAAGAGTACTAAGCACCATTTTTACCTTAGCCATCCTATTTATGCCGATTGCAAAAGGCTTTATGACGGTGCTACCAAGTGTCCATATCTCTTCTTTTCTGATAATTGGAAGCGGGGTTATTGTCCTGTCTTGTCTATCCCTCGTTTATGTGCGAAGTCATTTTGAAAAAGAGTTATAATTTCTCTTTTTTAGAAAATATTACACTACAAACCATTTTTCAGTCCTTCTCTATTGTGAGGAGGGCTTGCTTTGTGGTAAAATGGGATTATGAATGAAAGAATGAATGAGTTAGTTGCCTTACTTAACCGCTATGCGACCGAGTACTATACGAGTGACAATCCCTCGGTTTCAGATAGTGAGTATGATCGCCTCTACCGAGAGTTGGTCGAGTTGGAAGCTGCCTATCCAGATCAAGTTTTAGCAGACAGTCCAACCCATCGTGTTGGTGGTAAGGTTTTAGATGGTTTTGAAAAATACAGTCATCAGTATCCTCTTTATAGTTTGCAGGATGCTTTTTCACGTGAAGAGTTAGAAGCTTTTGATGCGCGTGTTCGAAAAGAATTGCCCCAACCGACCTATATTTGTGAGCTGAAAATCGATGGTTTGTCTATCTCGCTTACGTATGAAAAGGGAATTTTGGTAGTCGGTGCGACACGTGGGGATGGTTCTGTTGGTGAGAATATCACTGAAAACCTCAAACGCGTCAAGGATATTCCTTTGACCTTGCCAGAAGAACTTGATATCACTGTTCGTGGAGAGTGTTACATGCCACGCGCTTCATTTGACCAGGTCAACCAAGCTCGTCAAGAAAATGGAGAGCCTGAATTTGCCAATCCTCGTAATGCGGCAGCGGGAACTTTGCGTCAGTTGGATACAGCAGTAGTGGCCAAGCGTAATCTTGCGACTTTCCTCTATCAAGAAGCCAGCCCTTCTACTCGTGATAGCCAAGAAAAGGTCTTGGAGCACCTTGAACAGCTTGGCTTTGTGGTTAATCCGAAACGAATTCTAGCTAAAAGTATTGATGAGATATGGGATTTTATCCAAGAAGTAGGACAAGAACGGGAGAAACTGCCTTACGATATCGATGGAGTGGTAATCAAGGTCAATGACCTTGCAGGTCAAGAAGAACTCGGTTTTACCGTTAAAGCACCTAAGTGGGCAGTCGCCTATAAATTTCCCGCTGAAGAAAAAGAAGCCCAGCTCCTTTCAGTTGACTGGACGGTAGGCCGTACGGGTGTTGTGACTCCGACTGCAAATCTAACACCTGTTCAGCTTGCTGGGACAACTGTTAGCCGTGCAACACTGCACAATGTAGATTATATTGCTGAAAAGGATATCCGCAAAGATGATACGGTTATCGTTTATAAGGCTGGAGATATCATCCCTGCTGTTTTGCGTGTGGTAGAGTCCAAGCGTGTTTCTGAAGAAAAACTAGATATTCCGACTAACTGTCCAAGTTGTGATAGCCAGTTGCTTCACTTTGAAGATGAAGTGGCTCTTCGTTGTATCAATCCACGCTGTCCTGCCCAAATCATGGAAGGTTTGATTCACTTTGCTTCTCGAGACGCCATGAATATTACAGGGCTTGGTCCATCTATCGTTGAAAAGCTTTTTGCTGCTAATCTGGTTAAGGATGTGGCAGATATTTACCGTTTGAAAGAAGATGATTTCCTCCTTTTAGAAGGTGTCAAGGAAAAGTCTGCTTCTAAACTGTATCAGGCTATTCAAGCATCCAAGGAAAACTCTGCTGAAAAGCTCTTGTTTGGTCTGGGAATTCGCCATGTCGGAAGCAAGGCTAGCCAACTCTTGCTCCAACATTTCCACTCTATTGAAAATCTAGCCCAAGCTGATCCTGAGCAAGTAGCAAGTATCGAGAGCTTGGGTAGTGTGATTGCTCAAAGTCTTCAGACTTATTTTGCTACAGAAGGATCAAAGATTCTCTTAGACGAGTTGAAAGAAGCTGGAGTCAATCTGGACTACAAAGGACAGACAGTAGTAGCAGATGCGGCCTTGTCAGGTTTGACCGTTGTATTAACTGGTAAATTGGAACGCCTCACACGTTCAGAAGCCAAAAGTAAACTCGAAAGCCTCGGTGCCAAGGTCACAGGCAGTGTATCTAAGAAAACGAATCTTGTCGTAGCAGGAGCAGATGCAGGAAGCAAGCTCCAAAAAGCGCAAGAACTTGGTATCGAAGTTAGAGATGAAGCTTGGCTAGAAAGTTTGTAAAGAATAGTTGAAAACTAGATGTTAGATAGTCTGGAACTATCTCTCCTGATGTGTTTTTATATCTATTAATGCTATTCTCTATTGTGCTGAAATTCCCGTTAAATTCTTCAGCATGACTTAAAAATTAAAATTAGGAATTAGGAAAAGAAATGTATAGATACCCTGTAGTCATCCATTTTCACCGAAAAAATGGGGATTATGCCGCTTGTTCATTCAGTAGAAAACAGGCAGATGTTAAAGAAAATTTGTATTATGAAAATGACTATTTTGGAGTAAAATTCTCCTTTACAGTCACAAGTGCAGAAAGGCTCGATACTTTGACCTTTTCTGTTGAAATAGATGGAAAGACAAAAGACTATCTCCTACGGTTTAACTATTATCCACTGTTGACTGAGGTTTGGATCTTAGATGGTGAAGAGACGGTTTATTATTCTGAAAATCCTGCCATTGCAAGTCCTTACTATAAAGATCGAAATCCCTTTGCTTTTGATAAAGCCTTTCACAGTGAAAGCTTTGATCATCATTGGGGATACCAAGGAGAGTTAGGTTATAGTATTTCAGACTACCAGACAAGCTTTAAACTTTGGGCTCCAACAGCTACAGCAGTCCAAGTGGTCGTTTATGAAAATACAAGTAACGACGCGCCGATTTGGAAAACCTTTAATCTAAAGCGTGGGAATAGCTATTCATATAGTCATAAGTACAATACCATTGGTGTTTGGAGTGTAGACCTGGATGAAAATCTTGCTGGCAAGGCTTATCAGTATCAGATTGAATTCCCTCATCACAAGAGTTTGACAAGAGATCCTTATACAATTGCAACAAGTCCTGACGGAAAACGTTCTGTTATTCTCTCACACAAAGAGAGACAAGTAGAAGGATTCGAAGTCAAACATGGGACAGATGCTCCTTGGCGTTTGGAAAACCCATGTAAAGCCGTTATCTGCGAGATGCACATTCGTGATTTTACAAAATCGCCGACATCTGGAGTTCCAGAGAATCTTCGAGGAACCTTCCTTGGGGCTGCCCAGACTGGAACGGTTAACCAGTATGGTCAAGCAACAGCCTTTGACTATATCAAAGAACTCGGCTGTAATTATGTTCAGCTCCAACCAATCTTTGATCGTCATAAGGAATACGACGTGGAAGGAAATGTAACCTATAACTGGGGTTATGACCCTCAAAACTACAATGCGCCAGAACCAAGTTTCTCTAGTAATACAGATGATCCTGGACAGGTTATTCGAGACCTCAAGACCATGATTCAGGCATATCATGATGCGGGAATCGGTGTCATTATGGATGTCGTTTACAACCATACCTTTTCAACGGTCGATGCACCTTTCCAAACAACTGTTCCTGATTATTACTATCGTATGAATCCAGATGGAACCTTCCAAAACGGAACAGGTGTTGGAAATGAAACCGCAAGCGAACACGAAATGTACCGCAAGTATATGATTGACTCACTCCTTTATTGGGTGAAAGAATACAATATTGACGGTTTCCGTTTCGACTTGATGGGAATTCATGATGTCAAAACCATGCAGGCGATTCGTTGGGCACTTGATGAAGTTGATCCACGTATTATCACTTACGGAGAAGGTTGGGATATGGGGACTGGTCTTGCACCTTATGACAAGGCCAAGAAGGACAATGCCTACCAGATGCCAAATATTGGATTCTTCAACGATGATCAGCGTGATGCCATCAAAGGAGGAGAAGTTTATGGCTCAATCAAGGCAGGATTTGTTAGCGGTGCAGCTACAGAACCAATTGTAGCCAAAGCTATTCTTGGTAGCCGAGAGTTGGGCTCATATCTTAGTCCAAACCAAGTTCTTAACTATGTGGAGGCCCATGATAATTACAATTTGCATGATTTGTTAGTAACCCTTCATCCAGATCACAGTTCAGATAAGATTATGCGTCAGGTTGAGACTGCAACAGCGATGAGCATTCTCATGCAAGGGATGTCCTTTATAGAGCTGGGGCAAGAATTTGGTCGTACCAAACTCTTTGCTACTGGAGAAAATGGCGAGCTGACTGCGGCAGATAGAGAACGGGCCATGAACAGCTACAATGCTCCAGATAGTGTCAACCAGGTCAACTGGGATTTAATCAATGAGAGACAAGAAAGCATTGACTTTATTCGCCAGATTATTCGCGTAAAAACACAAACACGTGCTTTCTCTTATCCTACATACGAAGAAGTTTATCGTCATGTCTTCGTCCATACAGCTGCTGAAAATAGTGGATGGATTGTTTACGAAATTCACGGTGGAGCAGAGCACTTATTGGTGGTATTCAATGCTAAGGGAACTTCCTTCTACTTTGAAAATGCGGGAAATCTTGAAATGCTGGTGTCTAATAGTCGTTCTAAAGAGTCTAATGTGATTGATGATATCAGCGTTGCGGTCTTGAAGGTACTTTCATAGTAAATACCACAAAAAGGTTTAGATAATCTAGACCTTTTTTTGATTTTTATTGAAAAACCAATATCTAATAGGAATAAATTTCAAATAATTTGAAGAATCAAGTTTGTGAAAAAAATATCAATATTTTCCAAAAAGGGGTTGTAATTTTCTGAAAATTTGATAAAATAAGTTTTAATCATTTTCAGGAGGAAGAGAATTTGACAAATTATCAGAATTTAGTGAATGGAAAATGGAAATCATCAGAGAATGAAATTGCCATCTATTCTCCCATCAATCAAGAAAAGCTGGGTACAGTACCTGCTATGAGTCAGGTTGAAGTAGATGAGGCTATGAAAGCAGCGCGTGCAGCTCTCCCAGCATGGCGTGATTTAGCACCCGTTGAGCGTGCAGCATATTTGCATAAGACAGCAGACATTTTGGAACGTGATAAAGAAAAAATTGGTACGATTCTTGCCAAAGAGGTTGCAAAAGGGATTAAAGCAGCCATTGGAGAAGTAGTACGTACAGCAGAATTGATTCGTTTTGCTGCTGAGGAAGGTCTCCGTATCACTGGACAAGCAATGGAAGGTGGCGGTTTTGAAGCTGCAAGTAAAAATAAACTAGCTGTTGTCCGTCGTGAGCCAGTTGGGGTCGTCCTAGCTATTGCACCATTTAACTATCCAGTCAACCTTTCTGGATCTAAGATTGCTCCAGCTTTGATTGCAGGAAATGTCGTTATGTTTAAACCACCAACACAAGGATCTATTTCTGGTCTTTTGTTGGCTAAAGCATTTGACGAAGCAGGAATCCCAGCAGGTGTCTTTAACACCATCACTGGACGTGGTTCTGAGATCGGAGACTACATCATCGAACACAAGGAAGTGAACTTCATTAACTTTACAGGTTCAACACCGATTGGGGAGCGTATTGGTCGTTTAGCTGGTATGCGCCCAATTATGCTTGAACTTGGTGGAAAAGATGCAGCAATTGTCTTAGAAGATGCAGATTTAGAAAATGCAGCTAAGCAAATCGTAGGTGGAGCTTTTAGCTACTCTGGTCAGCGTTGTACTGCCATCAAACGTGTTTTGGTTGTGGAAAACGTAGCAGACAGATTGGCAGAATTGCTCCAAGCTGAAGTTGCTAAGCTAACAGTAGGCAATCCATTTGACAATGCAGATATCACGCCAGTTATTGATAATGCTTCAGCTGATTTCATCTGGGGATTGATTGAAGATGCTCAGGAAAAAGGAGCCAAAGCGCTCAGCCCAATCAAACGTGAGAATAATCTCATTTGGCCAGGACTTTTTGATTATGTCACAAGAGATATGAAATTAGCCTGGGAAGAACCATTTGGACCTGTTCTTCCAATTATTCGAGTTTCAGATGCTAATGAAGCGGTAGAAATTGCTAATGAATCAGAATTCGGTCTTCAATCTTCAGTCTTTACAAATGACTTTAAGAAGGCATTTGAAATTGCTGAAAAACTTGAAGTGGGTACCGTTCATATTAATAATAAAACACAACGTGGACCAGATAATTTCCCTTTCCTTGGTGTAAAAGGTTCTGGTGCAGGAGTGCAAGGAATTAAATATAGTATCGAAGCGATGACAAATGTTAAATCCATTGTTTTTGATGTGAGATAATTTATAAAATTAGGAAAATAACTTCCTGATTTTATTTTTTTCAAAATAATACAGTAGAAAATTGATAAAAAACGAATATTCTGGTATTATAATAAAAAAATATATGGAAATTGTTTCGTGTTCTATTTTCTGGATATCTTTTTTAAAATGCTAGGTAATTTTTTGAAGGCTTTCATAAAAAAATATGATTTCCTTCGTAAATTACTTGAAAGTTATCTTAAAAGAGTGTATAATAGAATTATAGAAAACGCTTACAAAAGAAAGGGGATTGAATGAATAATCAAGAAGCATTAAGAACCTTTACTACAGGTGAGAACTTTCACCTCCAGCATTATTTAGGAGCGCATAGAGAGGAGAAAAACGGAGAAATAGGCTATACCTTTAGGGTTTGGGCCCCAAATGCACAAGCAGTTCATCTAGTTGGTGATTTTACCGATTGGGTTGAGAATCAGATTCCAATGGTTAGAAACGAGGCAGGTGTTTGGGAAGTCTTTACGAGTCAAGCTCAGGAAGGTCAGATTTATAAATATCATATCACGCGTGCAAATGGTCACCAGATTATGAAGATTGATCCTTTGGCAGTTTATTTTGAAGCTAGACCGGGTACAGGGGCAGTTCTGACCAATATCCGTGAAAAGAAATGGAAAGATGGCCTTTGGCTAGCACGTCGCAAACGTCTGGGATTTTTTGAGAGACCAGTTAATATATACGAGGCTCATGCAGGTTCTTGGAAGAGAAATCCAGACGGTAGTCCCTATACGTTTTCGCAACTGAAAGACGAGTTGATTCCATACTTAGTTGAGATGAACTATACACATATTGAGTTCATGCCTTTAATGGCTCACCCACTTGGATTGAGCTGGGGCTATCAACTTATGGGTTACTTTGCTTTTGAACATTCCTATGGTACACCTGAGGAATTCCAAGATTTCGTTGAAGAGTGTCATATAAATAACATTGGTGTTATCGTAGACTGGGTTCCAGGTCATTTCACTATTAATGATGATGCCTTGGCATATTATGACGGCACACCAACTTTTGAATACCAAGACCACAACAAGGCTCATAACTACGGTTGGGGTGCACTGAATTTTGACCTCGGGAAAAATGAGGTCCAGTCTTTCCTGATTTCAAGTATTAAATTTTGGATTGATTTTTACCACTTAGATGGTATTCGGGTCGATGCAGTGAGCAATATGCTGTATCTAGATTATGATAACGCTCCTTGGACTCCAAACAAAGACGGTGGAAACCTTAACTACGAGGGTTATTATTTCCTTAAACGGTTAAACACAGTGATTAAGTTAGCTCATCCAGACATCATGATGATTGCAGAAGAAAGTTCATCAGCGACAAAGATTACTGGTATGAAAGAAATGGGTGGCCTTGGCTTTGACTATAAATGGAATATGGGCTGGATGAACGACATTCTCCGTTTCTACGAGGAAGATCCGATTTATCGCAAGTATGACTTTAATCTGGTGACTTTCAGCTTTATGTATGTTTTCAATGAAAACTATCTCCTACCTTTCTCACATGATGAAGTGGTTCATGGCAAGAAGAGTATGATGCACAAGATGTGGGGCGATCGCTACAATCAGTTCGCTGGTCTGCGCAATCTCTACACCTATCAAATTTGTCATCCAGGTAAGAAACTATTGTTCATGGGTAGTGAGTACGGGCAATTCCTCGAATGGAAGTCTGAGGAGCAGTTGGAATGGTCTAATCTAGAAGATCCGATGAATGCCAAAATGAAGCATTTCACTTCACAACTGAATCAATTCTATAAAGAGCATCGTTGTCTGTGGGAAATTGATACTAGTTATGATGGTATAGAGATTATCGATGCTGATAATAGAGATCAGAGTGTCCTTTCCTTTATTCGTAAGGGCAAGAAGGACGAAATGTTAGTCTGTGTCTTTAACATGGCACCAGTTGAACGTAAGGACTTTACGATTGGTTTACCTGTTGCAGGTATTTACGAAGAAGTTTGGAATACAGAATTAGAAGAATGGGGAGGTGTGTGGAAAGAGCACAATCAAACAGTTCAGACTCAAGAAGGCTTATGGAAAGATTATGAGCAGACTTTGACCTTTACCTTGCCTGCCATGGGAGCAAGCATCTGGAAGATCAAGCGACGTTTGAAACCAGCTAAGAAAAAAGAATAATGGGCTGTTGATTACAATTTTTTAGATTTTAAAAAACGGATGTACTTGTATTGGACTTGAAACACAAGAGAAATGGATTTCCTATTATTTTTATAAAAAGTTCGACTTCCGACCTTCTTTCGATTTTAACGTTCACATGACTTTATAAAGGAGTAGAAAATGAAGAATGAAATGCTAGCTTTGATCCTTGCGGGTGGGCAAGGAACACGTCTCGGAAAACTCACTCAAAGCATTGCCAAACCGGCAGTGCAATTCGGTGGGCGCTACCGTATCATTGACTTTGCTCTTTCCAACTGTGCAAACTCTGGAATCCATAATGTTGGTGTGATTACGCAATACCAACCTCTTGCTTTGAATAACCATATCGGAAATGGTTCTAGCTGGGGATTGGATGGTATCAATTCAGGTGTCTCTATTTTACAACCTTATTCAGCCAGCGAAGGAAACCGTTGGTTTGAAGGGACTAGTCACGCTATCTACCAAAACATTGACTACATCGACAGTGTTAATCCTGAGTATGTTTTGATTCTTTCTGGTGACCACATCTACAAGATGGACTACGATGATATGCTTCAGTCCCATAAGGATAACAATGCCAGTTTGACAGTAGCTGTCCTAGACGTACCTCTCAAAGAAGCTAGCCGTTTCGGTATCATGAATACAGATGCCAATAACCGTATCGTTGAATTCGAAGAAAAACCTGCGCAACCTAAGTCTACAAAGGCTTCGATGGGGATTTATATTTTTGACTGGAAACGACTTCGCAATATGCTTGTTGCTGCTGAAAAGAGCAATGTGGATATGTCAGACTTTGGGAAGAACGTTATCCCTAACTATCTCGAGTCTGGTGAAAGTGTCTATGCTTATGAATTTAATGGCTACTGGAAAGATGTTGGTACGATTGAGTCACTTTGGGAAGCTAATATGGAGTACATTTCGCCAGAAAATGCCTTGGATAGCCGCAATCGTCAGTGGAAAATTTACTCTAGAAACTTGATTTCACCACCAAACTACTTTGGTGCGCATGCACACGTTGAAGATTCATTGGTCGTGGATGGCTGTTTTGTAGATGGAACTGTAAAACGTTCGATTCTTTCAACAGAAGCACAAGTACGTGAAGGCGCTGAGGTCGTTGATTCTGTCATCATGAGCGGAGCTATTATTGGCCATGGCGCAAAGATTACTCGTGCTATCATTGGTGAGGGTGCCATTATTGCTGACGGCGTAGAGATTGATGGAACGGATGAAGTACAAGTAGTAGGATACAATGAAGTAGTGGGGGTAGCAACAGATGAAGATTGATAAATATTCAGCAATTTTAGGAAACACAGTTGGTTTTCATGATATGTCAACGTTAACAGAACACCGTCCGGTAGCTAGCTTGCCTTTCGGTGGGAAATACCGTTTGATTGACTTCCCCCTTTCCAGTCTTGCAAATGCAGGTGTTCGTAGTATCTTTGGTATTTTCCAACAAGATAATATCAGCTCAGTTTTCGACCATATTCGTTCAGGTCGTGAGTGGGGCTTGTCAACCCTTCTAAGTCACTACTATCTAGGAATTTACAATACTCGTGTTGAAAGCAGTACAGTTGGAAAAGAGTATTACCAACAGCTTCTCACCTACTTGAGACGTTCAGGTTCAAACCAAACCGTTTCGATTAACTGCGATGTTCTGGTGAATATTGATTTGAATCAAGTCTTTCACCTGCACAATACAACAAAAGGTCCGATTACAGTTGTATATAAGAAACTTCCTAAGAAAGACATTTCTGATGTGAATGCTATCTTGGAAATTGATGAAACTGACCATGTTCGTTCGCACAAACTCTTTGATAATAAATCTACAGATGAACTCTTCAACATGTCTACAGATATCTTTGTTGTGGATACTCCTTGGTTGATTGAACGACTTGAAGAAGAAGCTCAGAAAGAATATCCTGAAAAGTTACGCTATGTTCTTCGCGATTTAGCTGTAAAAGAAGGAGCTTTTGCTTACGAATACACAGGCTACTTAGCAAACATTCATTCTGTTCAGTCCTATTATCAAGCAAATATTGATATGCTTGAATCTAAAAAATTCTACTCTCTTTTCTCACCAAATCAAAAGATTTATACCAAAGTTAAGAATGAAGAACCAACCTACTATGCGAATACTTCAAAAGTAAGTACTTCTCAGTTTGCTTCTGGTAGTATCATTGAGGGTGAAGTAGTTCAGTCAGTCCTATCTCGTAACATTTATGTTCACAAAGATAGTGTGGTGAAGGACAGCATTCTATTCCCTCGAGTTGTGATTGGTCAAGGTGCCCGAGTTGAATATGCTATCTTGGACAAGGGCGTTGAAGTTGCGGACGGTGTTGTCATTCGAGGCACAGCAGAACATCCAGTTGTAGTTAAGAAGGGTGAAACAGTAACAGAGGACATTTATTTATGAAAATTTTACTTGTAGCGGCAGAAGGAGCACCCTTTTCAAAAACAGGTGGTTTGGGCGATGTCATTGGCGCACTTCCCAAATCACTTGTAAAAGCGGGGCACGAAGTTGCAGTTTTCTTGCCTTATTATGATATGGTAGAAGCTAAGTTCGGTGACCAGATAGAGGATGTTCTCCACTTTGAAGTTAGTGTAGGATGGCGTAGACAGTACTGTGGTATTAAAAAAACGGTCTGGAATGGGGTTACTTTCTACTTCATTGATAATCAGTATTATTTCTTCCGTGGCCATGTGTACGGTGATTTTGACGACGGTGAACGCTTCGCCTTTTTCCAACTGGCTGCTCTTGAGGCCATGGAGCGCATCGGCTTTATCCCTGACCTTCTCCATGTCCATGATTACCACACAGCCATGATTCCCTTCTTGTTAAAAGAAAAGTACCATTGGATTCAGGCATATCAAGGAATTAGAACCGTTTTAACCATTCACAATTTGGAATTCCAAGGTCAATTTTCTGAAGGAATGTTATGGGATTTGTTCGGTGTTGGCTTTGAACGCTATGCTGATGGAACCCTTCGCTGGAATGATTGTCTTAACTGGATGAAAGCAGGTATTCTCTACGCGGATCGTGTCTCAACCGTTTCCCCTAGCTATGCACATGAGATTATGACCAGTCAGTTTGGTTGCGGTTTGGACCAGATTCTTCGCATGGAGTCAGGTAAGGTTTCAGGGATTGTCAATGGTATTGACGCAGATCTCTATAATCCTCAAACAGACCCACTTTTAGATTATCATTTTGATAAAGAAGATTTGTCTGGAAAAGCTCAAAACAAAGCAAAATTGCAAGAGAGAGTTGGATTGCCTGTGAGAGCAGATGTTCCACTAGTTGGGATTGTCTCTCGTTTGACCCGCCAAAAAGGTTTTGATGTTGTTGTAGAAAGCTTGCATCGTTTCTTACAAGAGGACGTACAAATCGTTCTTTTAGGAACAGGTGACCCGGCTTTTGAACATTCCTTCTCTTGGTTTGCACAAGTCTATCCAGACAAGCTATCAGCAAATATCACTTTTGACGTCAAGCTCGCTCAAGAAATCTACGCAGCTTGTGATCTCTTCCTCATGCCCAGTCGTTTTGAGCCATGTGGCTTGTCTCAAATGATGGCGATGCGCTATGGAACTCTACCATTGATTCATGAAGTGGGTGGTTTGCGTGACACTGTTCAATCCTTCAATCCGATAGAAGGAACTGGAACTGGATTTAGCTTTGATAATTTAACACCTTACTGGCTTAACTGGAGTTTCCAAACAGCCTTGGATGTTTATAAGTACCAGCCGGAAGTTTGGAGAAATCTACAAAAACAAGCTATGGAATGTGATTTCTCATGGGATACAGCCTGCAAATCTTACCTGGACTTGTACCATAGTTTAGTCAACTAATAGATAAAATCGTATGATTCTTTCATACGATTTTTGGGCTGTTTAGAAAGGAAAGTTTATGTCTCAAGTAATGGGGCTCTGTGTTATGGACGTTGACGGAACCCTGATAGCAGAAGAGGTGATTGATCTTTTAGGAAGAGAAGCAGGTTGCGAAGAAGAAATATCGCAGATTACAAGCCAGACAATGCGAGGTGAACTGGACTTTGAAACAAGCTTACGAGTGAGAGTGGCTTTGTTAAAAGGTCTTCCGGTTTCGGTCTTTGATACTGTCTTCAAATCCATCCATCTGTCCAAGAATGCTCAAGAATTTATCTCCATACTTCAAAAGAAGGGCATTCTAGTCGGTCTAGTTTCTGGTGGATTCGTACCAATAGTTGAGAGATTAGCAAAATCCCTTGGTATCTCCTATTTCTCTGCCAACCAGTTAGAAGTCAAAGACGGTTTTTTAAAAGGTCGACTAGTTGGTGAAATTGTGACAGGTCAAGTAAAACAAGATACTCTTGAGAAATGGAAAAAAGAACTGAAACTTCCCAAAGAAAGAACGATTGCCATCGGTGATGGTGCCAATGACCTCTTGATGTTAAAGTCAGCAGGATGTGGTATTGCATTTTGTGCCAAAGAGGTCGTAAAAACAGAGATAGCTTGTCATGTAGATACGAGGGATTTTTTGGAAGTTCTACCTTTGATTGATTTCTTAGAATGAGAGGGAACTATGAAAATTGTAATTGCACCCGATTCTTTTAAAGAGAGTTTGACGGCAGAAGAGGTTGCACAAGCTATAAAAAGGGGATTCCAAAAATCGATAGCAGATGTAGAATGTCTGCTTTGCCCTGTAGGTGATGGTGGGGAAGGAACCCTAGATGCTATTCGACATTCTCTTGAACTCGAAGAAAAATGGCAAGAGGTTACGGGACCTTTTGGCCAAAAAGAATCAATGCGCTACTTTCAAAAAGGCCAAACAGCGCTCTTTGAAGTTGCTGACTTGGTTGGTCTTGGAAAGATTCCGCGGGAGAAACGAAATCCCCTTCACATCCAAACCAAAGGTATCGGAGAGTTGATTCGCCATCTCATTGATCTTGGAATGAAAGAAATCTATATTGGTGTAGGTGGTACGGCAAGTAATGATGGTGGAATTGGCATTGCAGCTGCTTTGGGTTATCGTTTTTATGATAAGAATGGAAAGGAATTGCCAGCTTGCGGTCAGACTTTGCTTGAGTTCGAGTTAGTTTCAAATAGCAAGTTGTATAGGATACCTGAAGATGTGAAAATCCGTATTTTAGCAGATGTCGTGAGCCCTTTATGTGGTCATCAAGGGGCAACCTATACATTTGGAAAACAAAAGGGCTTGGATCCTGCTTTGTTTGAGACAGTAGATTTGGCTATACAGCGGTTCTATGAAAAATTTTCACCATCAACCCTGTCTCTGAAGGGAGCGGGAGCTGGTGGTGGGATTGCTGCTGGACTCTGTGCCTTTGCTGAGGCCACTATCGTATCTGGGATTGATACTTGCTTGGATTTGATTGGCTTTGACAGGAAGGTTGCAGGTGCTGACTTAGTTATCGTTGGAGAAGGTAGACTGGACAGTCAAAGCTTTGTTGGAAAAGCTCCTATCGGTGTAGCAAAAAGAACTCCTGAAGGAGTTCCAGTTATCGCTATTTGTGGTAGTCTTGCTGACGATTTGATTCCCCTACCATTCGAAAATATACAAGCAGCCTTTTCTATTTTAGAGAAAAGTGAACCTTTGGAAGAGAGTCTGAAAAATGCAAGACTCTATTTGGAGCACACAGCTACTAATATTGGTCGTTTGTTAAATTTGAGAAATCATTAATCAAACCATTTTTTCCAGATAGATTTTTTAGGAGCCTCAGCCTTTTTCTCCTCCCAGAGGCTTGAGAAAGCAAGTCTAAGGTCCTTTTCGTCTACTTGAACAGGTTCATTTGTATGAATGACAAGACCAAAAGGAGAGGTGATATGATCGTCTGAAACAATAGTCGCCTGGCAGTTGTTTTCCTTTGCTTGTCTTAAGTATAAGACCTGTTTGTCAAACTCGATATTTGGTGAGATCTTCACAAAAAGTATCTCTACCTTTTCTTGAAAACTTTCTAAAATAGAGAAAAATCCATGTTCTAATTCAGAACTATTGGCAGTACTTATATCTGCGTAGCCAAGAACTCTTTCCTCGAAAGTGCCGAGATAGCGGCGTTGTTCGTCAGGGTTTAATTTCGGCCCTCCATGAGCTTTTTCTAGTAGTTGTTTTGATAAATCTGTCATAGTTTGATTTTACCATAATTCAAGTTGAATTCCAAAATAAAATCTCCTTCAAAATATGAAAGAGATAAGATGATCTAGTTATTTTTCTTTACGTAATCTACAATGTCTGCAACCTTTTTATCAAGATCAGCAAATACAGTGAAATTTTTAGAAATCAAGTATTTATTAAGTTCTTCTTTGCTTGAACCTGTTTCAGAACTCCCATCTGCATTATTAATTAAATATGAACCATTTGCATAGAGGATGACATTGTCATCAGAAGGAAGTTGAATGGTATAAGAGCCACCACTATCTTTTGAGACAAAACTACCGTCAGTACCATGGTACTGATAGGTCTTGTCGTTGTCAAGATAAATAATTGATGAACCGTCTTCTTGTAAAAATGTAAAATCTTTACCGTTTGTCCCAATTACACTACCATCAGTATAAGTAATAGTTGAAGTACCATCACTGTTCTTCTCTACAACTTTACTACTATTATTATTAGCACAGGAAGTAAGTAAAATAACTGATATAAATAAAGCAATTAATAAGAATTTCTTCTTCATTATTAGTCTCCGTAATATTTTTCTTATAGTATAGTATCAAATTTAACTCAATTTTTAAAGTGAATAAAGTATTTGATATGGAATTGTAAAATACTAACACTTGTGACATATATTTTAAATTACTTGTAAAATTAAAGGTAGAACTTGTTTAATCGACATAAATGAATTATTATTTTGATTAATATTAATAAAGGTTATAACGATTTCATATTCAAACAAGTTGATAATTTTAAGTGGATAAATAGGAAATTGTGAAAGCGATTACTTTATAAAGTTAAGGAAAATTTGCACAAAGATAACGTTTTTTCTTGAAAAACGCTTATTTTTAAGGTATCATAGAGGTGTAAAAAATTTAACTCAAAGGAGAGTAAAAAATGTCAATTATTACTGATGTTTACGCTCGCGAAGTCCTAGACTCACGCGGTAACCCAACACTTGAAGTAGAAGTTTATACTGAATCAGGTGCTTTCGGACGTGGTATGGTTCCATCAGGAGCTTCTACTGGTGAACACGAAGCAGTTGAACTTCGCGACGGTGACAAATCTCGTTACGGTGGTCTTGGTACACAAAAAGCTGTTGACAACGTAAATAACATCATCGCCGAAGCTATCATCGGCTACGATGTACGTGACCAACAAGCTATTGACCGTGCTATGATCGCACTTGACGGTACTCCTAACAAAGGTAAATTGGGTGCAAACGCAATTCTTGGTGTGTCTATCGCTGTAGCTCGTGCTGCTGCTGACTACCTTGAAATCCCACTTTACAGCTACCTTGGTGGATTCAACACTAAAGTTCTTCCAACTCCAATGATGAACATCATCAACGGTGGTTCTCACTCTGATGCTCCAATCGCTTTCCAAGAATTCATGATCGTACCTGCTGGTGCACCATCATTCAAAGAAGCTCTTCGTTGGGGTGCTGAAATCTTCCACGCTCTTAAGAAAATCCTTAAATCTCGTGGTTTGGAAACAGCCGTAGGTGACGAAGGTGGATTCGCTCCTCGTTTCGAAGGAACTGAAGACGGTGTTGAAACTATCCTTGCTGCGATCGAAGCTGCTGGATATGTTCCTGGTAAAGACGTATTTATCGGATTTGACTGTGCTTCATCAGAATTCTACGATAAAGAACGTAAAGTTTACGACTACACTAAATTCGAAGGTGAAGGAGCTGCTGTACGTACTGCTGCAGAACAAATCGACTACCTTGAAGAATTGGTAAACAAATACCCAATCATCACTATCGAAGATGGTATGGACGAAAACGACTGGGACGGTTGGAAAGCTCTTACTGAACGTCTTGGTGGTAAAGTTCAATTGGTTGGTGATGACTTCTTCGTAACAAACACTTCTTACCTTGAAAAAGGTATTGCAGAAGGTGCTGCTAACTCAATCCTTATCAAAGTTAACCAAATCGGTACTCTTACTGAAACATTCGACGCTATCGAAATGGCGAAAGAAGCTGGTTACACTGCTGTTGTATCACACCGTTCAGGTGAAACTGAAGATTCAACAATTGCTGACATCGCAGTTGCAACAAACGCAGGACAAATCAAGACTGGTTCACTTTCACGTACAGACCGTATCGCTAAATACAACCAATTGCTTCGTATCGAAGACCAACTTGGTGAAGTAGCTGAATACCGTGGATTGAAATCATTCTACAACTTGAAAAAATAATCTCTTTATGCGATTAGAGACTGTAAAGTCTATAAAAAAAGCACTTTGGGGCTCTTCCCCTTAGTGCTTTTTTGACTGGTGCTTGTCATCGTATATTATTTGTTAATCAGTCGCCAGCCTATAGCAATCTGAATAAATGGTTTGAAACTTATTCAGATTTGTATTTTAGCATTATTCCATTACCTAATATGGGAGTGTATCATGAGTTGGTAGATATCTAGTTGATTATATGATATAATGAACCAAAGTACAATGAGTAGTATATAGGAATTGCGCCTTGATTGAGGAGATTCCGGTTCGAATCCGGGCTATTGTGCCAGCATCTAGGAAACTAGGTGCTTTTTGTTTCTATCAATTAAGTAGCTACTCCATTTCTGAATTTAAAAAATAACACTATGAAAAGTGCTATTTCCCTTGCCTGCTGAACCCGTCAATTTTATTACCTTTTTTGTTACCTCTTAAAAAAACCCTACTTGTTTGTACCTTCTCACTTTTACTAGATTAGACAAAATAAGCTCTATAAAATTGTGCATTTTTTTGGTAATTCATTATAGGTAGATAACTTAAAAAAATTATCGTTGATTTAACAACGTTTCTAGCCCCTCGGATTTTTTCCGAAGGGCTTTTTTTTCTGTTCAGGGGGCAAAAAGGGGGCAGTGTTTATGGTATAATAGACTAAAAACTTGTATTAGGAAGAAATTATGTCTAAAGAGATTGATATTGAGTATTACCATCAATTAGCACTGCAAAAGCAAAAAGAGCATCGAAAAGTCTTAGCCAATCTAAAGAAAAAACCTCCTAAAAACTTAGATAAGATAGCCCAGCAAATTCACCAAGATGTTTTTTCTGAGATTGATTGCACTGCCTGTGCTAACTGTTGTAAGACCTTGGGACCTGACTTCAAGGAAGCAGATATTACTCGTATTGCCAAGTATTTCAAGATGAAATTACCAGCCTTTGAAGCAGAGTTTCTCCAGGTGGACGAAGACGGTGACAAGGTTTTTAAATCCATGCCCTGTCCCTTTCTAGGTGGAGACAATCTCTGCTCTATCTATGATGTTCGTCCAAAGGCTTGTCGTGAATTTCCCCATACAGATCGTAAAAAGATCCATCAAATCAACCATTTGACGATTAAGAATACCTTGACCTGCCCAGCAGCTTATCTCTTTGTTGAGAAATTAAAGGATAAGTTATAGAAATATGCCCCTTTAAATCTTGTACAAATGTTCTAGGGCGGAAGTATCTGATATCTGATAAACTATAAATAGAATTGAACACGGTCTAAAAGCTGTGTAACAAAGGTAAAATTTCTTTGGAGCAAGGCGTTCTCCCTCAATTGTTCTATTTCGATTTTGCTTTTAAGGACTTTTGTATCTTGAGGAGGTAAGAAGAAACGAATATGATGCATCAATTCAACCAAACCATGGATTATTTGGAGGAGCAGCTGACTGGAGAAGTGGATATGAAAAGATTTCAGCAGCTATCAGGCTATTCTTATCCTCTTTTTAGCAGAATCTTTTCCATCATGGCTGATATGACCTTGGCAGAATATTTGCGCAATCGCAGGCTGTCAGAAGCAGTGACAGACTTGCGGGGAAGTACTGAGAAAGTCATTGATATAGCACTGAAATACGGCTATGAGTCTGCGGATGCCTTCAGCTCAGCCTTTAAGAAATTCCATGGTGCAACCCCCTCAGAAGTTCGAAATGGAAAATCTTATCGGGTCTTTCCTAGACTTCAATTATCCTTAAAGATTACAGGAGGAAAGAACATGGATATCAAGATTCAAAAGAAAGCCGCTTTTACTGTAGCGGGAGTCCTATTGGAAGCAATTGACAATAGCCAGTGTCCGTCTGCATGGGAGCAGCTCTATGCCAATCACAGCTTAGAAAGCCTAGAAAGTCTGGGTAGTGGCCAATCCTTTGGTGTCTGCTCGGATGTCAAAGAAGGCGAAATTATCAACTATATAGCTGCCTATGGTGTGACGGATAAAGCTAAAGCAGAAGAACTGGGTCTATCAATCAAAGAAATCGCAGAAGCTGAATATGCTATCGTACCAGTCAAAGGCCCAATACCAGAAAGCATCCATCATGCTTGGAAATATGTTCTAGAGATTTTTTTCCCAGAAACTGGTTATCGCCATTCAGGAGCCCCAGACTTTGAAGTTTATTTCGAAGGAGATATGTCGTCACCAGACTATCAAATGGAACTCTGGATACCAGTGATCAAGGGCTAGATCATTTTCTGATTTTTTATAAAGATGCAAACCGAACTCTGTAGAAAGAATCTCTACAGAGTTTTTAATTGTTGACATTCATGACTATAAATCACAAATACCCATATTTTTTGTTTGGATTTTATTGGGCATGCGAATAGTTTTCTCGGTATAATAGTCCCATAGAAGATAAGGAGGCAGGGATATGCAGATGTATTTTGGAGATGTGTCACTTTGCTATAGTTATTCATTGGCAATGGCACTGGATGCCTATGGTTATGACTTTAAAGCAGAGTTTTTAGAGGCAATCATGGTAATGGGCAATGGAGCTAGTATCGTAAAGGAAGATGAACAACACCCTCTAGTATTCTTTGATAATGGTATGCCAGATCTTTCTATCTCTCATTCTTTAAAAATACTAGGGTTTGACTATGAGGATTTCTATCTAAAAGATGGAGCTGAAGTAGATTTAGAAGAGATTAAAGGAAAGTTGGAAACCTTTCTGTCCAATGGACCTGTCGTACTGGGACCTCTTGATATGGGGCATCTGACCTACAATCCCAATCACACAATCCTTTATGGTGTGGATCACTTCGTAACCGTGTATGACATTGATAATCAGTACCTCTATTTGCATGATCCAGCTGGTTTTGCCTGTATGAAGGTTGCTTTTAATGACATTTTAGAAGCTTGGAAGGCAGAGGCTATTGACTATAAGCGTGGAGCTTATTCCATGTGGGGAAATTTTAAGAAGATCAAGAGTCCTAGTCAGACTGAAATCTATCAGGAAACAGCAAGGATTATGAAGAATCGATATTTGAATGGCCAAAACGGTGTTTTGGAATGCTATGCAAAAGCAGTTGCTGAAAACGGCTTAAATACCGAGCAAAAACAATTGCATCAGTATTTCAGCTTTAAACTTGCAGCTGTTCGAAATCTCTATCTCAGTAAATTCTTAAAAGATCATGATTCCGAAGGAGCAAGATTAAAAGAGAAATTAGCTGTTTTATTTGGCCAAGCCCACCTTTCATGTTTAAAAGAAGATTACCAAGAACTGTCCCACTTTCTCTATCAGATAGCAGAAGTGGATGGTCGCTTTAGAGATTTATATGTAAAGTAGTGACTATAAGCATAAAAAATAGTTCGTAAAAGCAGTTTTTCGTAAAATGAAGAACTGCTTTTTGATTATGGTATAATGAAGTAAGATAATAGCTTATTCTAGTTGAAAATGAAGGGAGAACTCCTATGCCTAGACCAAAAACAAAAGAGGAATTAGTGCTAGCCTCTAAGGAAAATTATGAGAAGCTCAATCTCCTCATTTCTCAGTTAAGTGAAGAGGAACTACAGACTCCTTTTGATTTTTCAAAAGACCAAAAGAAAAAAGAAGCTCACTGGAAAAGAGATAAAAATCTACGGGATGTCCTGATCCATCTCTATGAATGGCATCAGTTACTTTTGACTTGGGTAGATTCTAATCAAAAGGGTCATGAAAGACCTTTTCTCCCTGAACCTTATAATTGGAAAACTTATAGGGAAATGAATGTCGCTTTTTGGAAGAAGCATCAGAGAACGTCCTTAGAAGAAGCGACCAAACTCCTCAATCAATCACATAAAGAGGTTTTAGAGTTGATGGAAGACTTCAGCAATGACGAATTGTTCACAAAAGGTGTCTATAAGTGGACGGGAGGGACAAGTCTAGGTTCCTACTTTGTCAGTAGTACCTCCAGTCACTATGATTGGGCTCTGAAAAAACTCAAAGCTCATCAGAAAAATTGTAAGTCATACTAGTTAAAGTGAGTATGAAGTTTAGAAAAAGGTCTTCTAAGCTTCGAATAGCTTCATTCTCGTGATTTTTGAGCTATTCTAGCTTTAGAATCCTTCTAAAATTAAAATTTAGGTTTGTCATAAACTTAGAATAGCACCAAAACATTTATATCAATGCAATTCTAAGTTTAGAATTGCATTGATATTAAAGGAATTGAGCTGTTCGATGCTTAGAATGCCTTTGTTCTGAGAAATGTTGACTAGAAAATGATTCGAATAGCTTTTTTTCTGATATAGGATGATAGATAGATGGGTGAGATGATGAGCATACAAAAAGAGAAAGTAAAAAAAGAGTTGCTATCCCTCTGTTTGGGAGAGCTTGCAGCCGCTCTATCCTTTTGGTTGTGTTTTTTCCTTTTGAAAAATAGGCTTGGTGATTGGATGAGTCTAGCAACTATTCTCTATCCTCTGTCTTTACTGACATTTATTTTGCTTCAAGGTTCAATCTATTGGGCGATTTTGATTAGAAGACTCTCGAAACCTCAGTTCGGAAGCGCTAGTGTCCCCAAACTATATGGTGGTTTCAGAATACTAGGCCTTGTTTTACTTATTTTAGGCTTTCCTTTTATTGTCTGGAATACACAGAGTTTCCAAGTGGCTATTATAGCCACACTGATACAACTTTTTGCCCTAATCGAATGGGTTAATTATTTCCTCGTACGCCTATCTTATAGTTTGAACCCACTTGTTTTATGGAAAAGAATTGCCAAGGGAAAACTTGAGAAAAGCAGAATAGCCAAGGAGTTGGGGTAGGGGAGAATGAATGTATGTTTTAGATACTATCAATATAAAACTTTAGTTGACGTTAAATAATATTAAAAATGAGTAGGAGAATATCTATGTCTGTAGGGTTAATGGTTGGTTATAATTGGTGGACTATAGGAGAAGGGAGTCTTTTTAATTCATTCTTTTCGACTATTTATGTTCGATTAGAGAATAATGAGTGGGGAAGTAGATACCCAGTAATAATGAATAAGCTTTACTGGGGAAATGTTCCTTTTGAATCTGTCGAAAGAGGAATAGCTGAGTTGGTATCTATCCAAGAGGAGTTGAAAAAGTTTCTACCTCAGGATGCTATATGAGATTTTGAAGACTTGTCACTCACTCCTCCTTGGGGAAATAATATTGCAGAGCACATAACAAATTTATCGCATTATTTCATAACGAGTTCCGGAAAAGATTTATTCGAAGTTTTGCTGACTAGTTTTAGATTTGCACTTGAGCACGGTCAAAATGTGAGTGTAAAAAGTATTTGAAACTCAATAAATCAAAGATTCATTTATGCTATAATATTCTTAATGAATTTTCAGAAAGGAAAACTTCAAATTGCCCTACAAATTTCTACTCTTCGACCTTGACCACACCTTGCTTGATTTTGATGCTGCTGAGGATGTGGCTTTGACGCAACTTCTAAAAGAAGAAGGAGTTGCGGATATTCAAGTCTATAAAGAATACTACGTTCCTATGAACAAGGCTCTCTGGAAGGACTTGGAGCAAAAGAAAATCAGTAAACAAGAACTGGTTAACACGCGCTTTTCTCGTTTATTTGCTCATTTTGGACAGGAAAAAGACGGTAGGTTACTTGCCCAGCGTTACCAGTTTTTTCTAGCCCGGCAAGGACAAACACTTTCGGGTGCTCATGAACTCTTGGACAGCCTCATCGAACGTGATTATGATTTGTACGCTGCGACAAATGGCATTACTGCTATTCAGACAGGTCGTTTGGCTGAATCAGGTCTTGCTCCCTATTTCAACCAAGTCTTTATCTCTGAGCAGTTGCAAACACAAAAGCCTGATGCATTATTCTATGAAAAAATCGGTCAGCAGATTGCTGGATTTGATAAAGAAATGACACTGATGATTGGAGATTCCTTAACTGCCGACATTCAAGGTGGCAATAATGCTGGTATTGATACTATCTGGTACAATCCCCATCATCTGGAAAATAAGACGCAAGCCCAGCCGACTTATGAAGTTCATTCTTACCAAGAATTGCTGGATTGTTTAGATACAAATACTCTTAAAAAGATAACATTTTAAAGGAGACGCTCTAATGACTAAAAAAAATGCCAATATTACTATCGAAGAGTACATTAAAATTTCTGAAGTTGATTTTAATGAAGCTGTGAATTATGAATTTATATCTGACAATTGTCGATTAGCAAATAGTATTTATCAATCTCTTTTTAAGTTTTATGATAAGAAAAATTTCTCTGGCGATTTAATTTTTACTTGGAAATCTCCATCATTAGTCAAAGAAGGGGATTATATTGGGAGAAGGGATTCACAAGTAGATAATCTTAGAGTAATTGGCAATATATTTCCGAATTATATTACTGATCGAAAATATAGCCTCAATATGAATCGTAATAGCTGTATGGGAGATTTTCCTCATGACTTTTTTGATATATACCTAGATCATGTAGCGAAGTATGCTTACGAACAAAAAGTTAATAATATTAAAGAGTATTATCCTTTAAAAAGAGCGATTTTACACCAAGAGAATGTATTGTATTTTCAAAAGTTTTCTAATTTTGACGACTTTTTAGAAAAAAATT